>NZ_JAYGHD010000128.1:0-10588 GCF_034932245.1 Nostoc sp. UHCC 0251 | reverse complement strand
TGGGCATTGGGCATTGGGCATTGGGCATTGGGCATTGGGCATTGGGCATTGGTTAAAAATCAATAGTTATTCTTCCCCTGCTTCCCCTGCTCCCTCATCTCCCCACTCCCCACTCCCCACTCCCCCCTCCCAACTTAAAATACTCCATAAGCGGTAGATACTCATTGTGTTTGTCCTCAGCGGTTACGAGTACCTTCTAGGCTTCTTCATAGTCTGTAGCCTAGTCCCTGCCTTAGCGCTCTCAGCTTCCAAGCTCCTACGACCCAGTGGTTACAGCCCAGAACGTCGCACCACCTATGAATCTGGCATGGAACCCATCGGGGGAGCCTGGATTCAGTTCAACATCCGCTACTACATGTTTGCTTTGGTCTTCGTCGTCTTTGATGTGGAGACTGTATTCTTGTATCCTTGGGCGGTAGCCTTCCACCGTTTGGGGCTATTGGCTTTTATTGAAGCGCTAGTCTTTATTGCAATTCTTGTAGTCGCTTTAGTTTACGCATGGCGTAAAGGAGCTTTGGAATGGTCTTGAATTCTAACTTAACAACTCAGGACAAAGAGCGAATCATCAACCCGATTGAACGGACTACAATCACTCAAGACCTTTCAGAAAACGTCATTTTGACGACGGTTGATGACCTCTACGACTGGGCGCGGCTTTCTAGTCTGTGGCCGTTGCTGTTTGGCACGGCTTGCTGCTTTATTGAGTTTGCAGCTTTAATTGGTTCCCGATTTGACTTTGACCGTTTTGGACTAATTCCCCGTTCTAGCCCCCGCCAAGCCGATTTAATTATTACGGCAGGGACTATTACGATGAAGATGGCTCCCCAACTGGTGCGTCTTTATGAACAAATGCCAGAGCCGAAGTATGTAATTGCGATGGGTGCTTGTACAATTACTGGCGGGATGTTCAGCGTTGATTCCCCCACGGCAGTGCGCGGAGTCGATAAACTGATTCCTGTAGATGTGTACTTGCCTGGTTGTCCTCCCCGTCCAGAAGCAATTATTGACGCAATCATTAAGCTGCGAAAGAAAATCTCCAATGAATCGATGCAAGAGCGGGATAAAATTAAGCAAACCCACCGCTACTACAGCACGGCTCATAACCTGAAGCCGGTAGATGAAATCTTAACTGGTAAGTATTTGCAGTCAGAAACTCGCTATGCACCACCGAAGGAATTGACGGAAGCAATCGGTATGCCAATACCACCTGCACTGCTGACAGAAAAGGCGCAAAAGGAGGAACAAACCCGTGGCTGAAGAAGAATCTAAACCAGTACCAGCAGCGAAAGAAGAGGCATTGGTACAAGCGGGTAAAGTTTCCCAGTGGTTGACGGAAAATGGCTTTGACCATGAGTTTTTAGCACCAGACAAAAATGGTGTAGAGATAATTAAGGTAGCGGCAGATTTCTTGCTTCCTACTGCTACAGCCCTTTATGCCTACGGGTTTAATTATCTTCAGTGTCAAGGTGGTATTGACCTTGGTCCAGGACAAGAATTGGTGAGTATGTATCACTTGATTAAAGTCGGTGATAATAGCGATCGCCCCGAAGAAGTTCGAGTTAAAGTGTTCTTACCACGGGAAAATCCTGTAGTGCCTTCTGTGTACTGGATTTGGAAGACCGCAGATTGGCAAGAGCGCGAGTCTTACGATATGTTCGGTATTATTTACGAAGGACACCCAAATCTCAAGCGGATTTTGATGCCGGAAGATTGGGTAGGTTGGCCTTTGCGGAAGGATTACATCTCGCCTGATTTCTACGAGTTGCAAGATGCTTATTAGAGATTGCTGAATAGAGATGCGATGAATCGCGTCTGTACAAGATAGTGGTTTCGGCAGTGATTAACCCCTTTCCGGTGGCGGAGAGGGGTTATGTTTTTGGTGTTTCATGTCAAGTTGGTTGACAAAATTTGCTGTAATTCATAACTTGTAGGTATTTCAGCCTCACTTGCCTTGAGGATATTAATTAGGAATGAGGATTAAATAAGATCCATAATTACTGGATCTGCGGTACGGCTGTATAATTCCATTGCGGCAAATAATCGTCAAATACAATCTCCATCATCTACTTAAACTCCTCTGTGACTTTGCGACCGGTCTTGTATACGCCATCTAAAATCGTTGTAAACACCTGAAGCCCTATCTTGGTCTTAGCGTCCGCCGCCCTGACGGCGAATTTTGCTCATACTCATAGCCGCTTTATCGTCTAACTCCTCCATTCCCAGCCGAAGCGTATAATAATCACAACCAAACAGGTTACTGATATAACTTATTCCTCCCCATCCCAGTTTGATGGATTCTATCGCGGCATAGCGACGACGATCTTTCTCGTTTAAGGACGAATATAGTCGTTGCATTTGCTGCTCAATCTTGGATGAATACGGAGTCATAGAATCGAAGAATTCAATGGGCAGATTCAGCTTATTATTGCATGACCGATTTCTGGATCTTATTTAATCCTCATTCCTTAAGTGCAAAGGAGGAGTGCTTGTTAAACTTTGTGCTTTCGCCTGTTTGCGTAACTTTTAACCGACCACCAATATCCTGCCGTGAAACCTATTGCCTGAAATCAACAATAAAAGTACTTGACATTAACCTAGTACAAACTGCTATAGTAACTAGAGTAAGTTCGTTGGGGCGTAGCCAAGTGGTAAGGCAGCGGGTTTTGGTCCCGCCATCCCTAGGTTCGAATCCTAGCGCCCCAGTAAATCTAAAGACAGGCATAACAACCTGTCTCTTATGGTCTTTATTACACTTTTGAGATGCATCTAATTCTGTAAATGTTACTTCTCAGCTGATTTGAGAGCTTGATCAAGAGTCTGCCGAGCCTGTTCTGCTTTGGCTCGCGCTTCTTGATAACGCACATTAGCTTGGGCAAAGTTTTTGAGAACTTTAAAACCTTCCTTGAGCCGAGTAATTTCCTCTTCTGTCACTGACTCGTCGGTGAATAGAACATCAACCGCTTTGCGAATTTCCAATGCTTCAGAGCGTGATTCTTGAACTTTCAGCTTGAGTGTGGCCAAGTTACTCAGAACCTGGACAGCTTGTGTAATGGTATCTTCACCGCTAAGAGTATCAATAGTTGACTCTTTAACCTCAATTAATTGTTGAGGACCAAATCCTTCTTCTAGTTCGGTAGGTAACTTACCTGCATCCATCAGTTCCATCAACTGATCCATTGCTTTGTCACGGGCTTTGACTGAATCTTTTCCAGAAACAGTAAGGATAATTTCTGGACTTTGAGCGAGAGTGTACTGAACCATATTTGAGCAGAAAATTTGCTGTTTAACCAGGCTGAGGCAAAAATTATAACATGTTGCGTGTTAAGTAATTTGTGGGTTTATCAAGAAAGGCAGAGGGCAGAAGGTAGGAGGCAGAAGGAATACTGTTTTCTGCCCTCTGCCACGACCGGAGGGAGTAAGGGTTTAAGACCCCCACCACAATCTTTGATTTGGTGGCCCCAATTAAGGAGGGGTCTGAATCCCCTACGGAAATTGTCCCTTCTGCCCTCTGCCTCCTGCCTTCTTCAAGGTCTTGAGCTTCAAAGTATAGATTGGCAATGGCTTTGATATAGATGAACATGATTTCATGCTTTATCCCTGCCAAGTCGCTCAAAATAAAACTTTATACTTAAGAAAAGGGAAATAAGTTTCAACAGGAGGGGAGAGCAATGGCTCCCAGTCCCACCATCATGCAAGCTGTGGAAAAACTGGGCTACCGTGTCACTGTTGGTGATGTGGCAACCCAGGCAGGATTGAATGTCGCTGAAGCTAATCAAAGCTTGTTAGCCTTAGCATCTGATGCTGGCGGACATTTGCAGGTCGCGGATTCAGGTGATATAGTTTTCCTTTTTCCACCAAATTTTCGAGCAATTTTGCGTAATAAATACTTCCAGTTAAGATTGCAGGAATGGTGGAAAAAGGTCTGGAGTGTTCTGTTTTACCTGATTCGCATTTCTTTTGGAATTTTCTTAACTGTTTCCATCGTTCTGATAACTGTTACCATCTTCATGATCATTAATGCTGCCAATTCAGATCGTGACGGTGACAATCGGGGCAGTAATTTCGGGGGTGGGGGATTCTTCTACTTTCCAAATTTATTTTGGTATTTTAGCCCAAATTATGACACCCACTACCAGGAACGGCGACGTGGAAGCCGGGAAGAAAGCAATCTGAATTTCTTTGAAGCTGTGTTTTCGTTTTTGTTTGGCGATGGTAATCCTAACGCCAACTTAGAAGAACGTCGCTGGCAAGAAATTGCTACGGTGATTCGGAGTAACCGTGGTGCAGTGGTAGCAGAACAAATTGCTCCATATCTGGATAACATTGGCCAGGGATATACAAAAGAGTACGAAGATTATATGCTGCCCGTTCTGACGCGATTTAATGGGCAACCGTCGGTAAGTCCAGAAGGGCAAATTGTTTATTATTTTCCAGAGTTGCAGGTGAGTGCAGCTAAAAAGCGCCGTCATGCAATATCAGCTTACTTGGAGGAATTTCCCTGGCGTTTTAGTGCTGCAAGTTCCGGGCAAATTATGCTGAGTGCTGGGTTAGGTGTACTAAATTTTGTTCTTGCATTAGTACTGGGAAGTTTATTGAGAGATGGCACTATTGCGGTTCAATTAGGTGGATTGGTAGCTTTTGTTCAGGGAATTTATTGGCTACTATTGGCTTATGGAGCAGGTTTCTTAGGTATACCGTTATTGCGTTATTTCTGGATTCGGTGGCGTAATCGCAAAATAGGCGATCGCAACCGCGATCGCCTTTCCAGATCAAGGCTATTGGCAAGCCCTGATGCACCTTTACAACAAAAAATCGACTATGCCCAACAGTTTGCCACAGAAAAAGTCATTGGCAACGAAGATTTAGTGTATTCCAGCGAAACTGACTTACTCGATCAAGAAGTTGAGCGTTCTGCACAAATTGATGCTGAATGGCAACGGCGCTTGGAGCGTGGGAGTGGGGAATAGGGAGCAGGGGAGTAGGGGACAGGGGATAAGGGAAATAATCAATGCCCTATGCCCAATCCCTGATTACTTCGCCTGAATTGGTGTTAAAGCTACACCCTGATAATAATGCCCTAAAATTTGCAGATGGTTCACTCCTTGCCGAGCCAGATTGTACGCCCCCCATTGACTCATGCCCAAACCATGACCGAAGCCAAGCCCTTGCAGTACAAAACTACCATCGGCTCCCTTGGTGACGTTAAAGCGGGTACTTCTTAGCTTGAGGGCTGTCCTCACTTCTTCTCGCTGTAAAAGCTTTGTGCCCTTGTTACCGACAATTTTCAAGGCTTTAACACTGCGGAAAGGCGAGAAGGTTTCTGGAATCATCGCCGTCACACTGCCAAGTTCAGGGAATTTAGCGCTAATATCACTGGGCGAGAAGGTTTTTACCCAATTACACGCGCTGATATTTTGATCATAGTCTTGAACAGCCCGCAGGTACGGCAAGGCATTTCCCCAAACGTCTTCTACGTTTTCGGTGTGTCCTCCAGAACAAGCGTGGAAAACTGAGAGAATAATCTTGTTGTTATAAGTTAGTACTTGCCCTGCTGTTTCATCCACTGCTTTGTAAGTAGCAGGAGATTCACTGATTACACCTTTGTAAATTTGCCAGCGATCGGGGGTATTGCCTAAATCGTAAATGGGATTCTTCCGTTGTTTTTCTCGCTCGTAGAGGGCGTAGGTACGAGCTGCGATCGCTTGGGCTTTTAGTGCTTCTTGAGGCCAGCTAGCATTCATTTCGCCACCGAGAACGCTGTAGAGATACTCTTGATCATCAACCCAGTTAACAGCAGTTAAGCCTTTGTCTGTGGGAACAACCAGAGTTCTGCCTCTATACCAGCGATCGCCAATATAAACGAATCCTTTACCAGTTGGCTCAATCCAAAATAAACCAGACTGCCACTTATCTAAAGCAACTCCGCCAGGAATAGTTTGGGCATAATATGCACTCATCGCTGGTAACTGTCCCAGAGTCCGACCGGTACTATCCTTGATAATCCCAGTGGTGGAACTGCCCACTTTTACCTGATTAACGTCCCTCTCAATTGCCACGCGAAGAATTACAGACGCTTGAGCTGGGGCAACCAAAGCAATCCACAAGAGAACACTTACCCACCAATAACGTACTTTAGTCTGAGAAAATAAAAAGCCTAAGTAAAGTTGGAATTTCATGCTGGTCATCTAATCACACTAGTATCTAATTAACGCTTTAAACTATGGCGTCTACTACTTTAAGATGAGACACTTCTCCAACACAGGAGGTTGCCACCTCCTACTAATTATGTATGCATTTTGCTTTAGCTATAAGGTAGAAATCAGATGATCTTGAGACTTGTTCTTGGAAAAAGTGCCTACCTCTGGTATGCGCGATCGCATTTGGAAATCGCCCAAAAGAAAGAGGACACGGGCATACAGAGAGTTTCAAGAGCGTCAAGCATCACTCATATGTATATCCCTACCGCTTATCTACGAGACGCTGCGCTATCGCTTTTAGCATCTCCCTTTGGGAGAAGACTCCGACTTGCTCACCGCGTCTCTCACTCTTTGTATCTTCTTCGATCTGCTAGGATGCCAATGCCTTTTGAGAATTGCTCACTTCATTAGCGATAATTCCAATTAAATTCAACTTACTCAGAATTTCTGTTGCTTGAGTCAATTCAGTTTTAGTCACTTTTCCCATGCGCTCTACCATTACGATCCCATTGCAAAAAGCTGCCACAATCCTGGCATCAACTGTACCTAAAATAGGCGAAGTATCTATTATTACTAAGTCATACATTTGTTCAAACAACTCTATTAGTTCTTTCATCCGTTGAGAACTGAGCAACTTCACTGTGTCTTCTGGTTCAGGTCCAGCAGTCAAAATATCAATGCAGGGGTGAATAGGCTGGATGTAATCTTGAAAATGAGTAGTTGTCTCATCAACTAATAACAGAGATAGTCCCCATTCATTGGATAGTTCCAGGGTTTTGTGCAGGCTAGGATTATGTAAATTAGCATCAATCACTAAAACCCGTCGATGCATCCGAATAGCGCTAGCTACAAGCCCTAACACTAACGTTGTCTTTCCTTCCCCTGGTAGTGCTGAAGTCAACATCAACGACTTGAAGGGTAAGGGAAATTTTAATATTTGAATATTTTGGTAGATCATGTCCAGGGTTTCATGGACGGGTAATTTAGTACTAACTTCTACTACAGAGGAATCTGAGCTTCGCCGCCTATTCCAAGGCAGGCCCAGCCGCTGCTTTTTGACACCACGCAACTGTAGCTTTGGTACTGACCCCAGCACACGTAGGTTCGTCAGTTTCTTTATATCTCCGACACAATAAATAGCATCATTAAACTTTTCCAAAATTAGGGCTGCTAAGATACCTAAAATCGGCCCAATTACCGCTCCTCCCATCAAAATTAATAATCTGTTGCTTCCCATGTAAGTACCCAGAGTAGGTTCTGCCAAAACTTGCCAGTTATATCCTTCCTGAGCAATTTTCAGTCCTAATGACTGTTGCGCTTGGAGTAGTTGTTCAAGGGTTTTGCGACTAGTTTCTACCTTTGGCAGCAGACGGTTATACTCTGCTATTAAGCTTGGGTATTTGTTTAGCTCAGAGCGAAGTCGCTGTTCTGACTCGGCTAAATTCTTTTCATTAGCAGTTAGTCCTAAAACACTTGTCTGCACCAAAATTAACTCGTCTACTAGTTTTGGCTCGACCCCTACCATTTGCCCATTTAAGAGCGGTTCTCCTTTACTGCTAGTAGTAATAGCTTTCACCTCTTGTCGTAATAGCGACAGTTGGCTTTGACGTTGCTGTTTTAATTTCTGTACCGATGGGTAATCGTCTGTATAGCGCAACCGTTCCTTAGCTAACCCTAGTTCCGTCTTTTGAATTTCACTCAATAGCGTTTGGTAGCGGCTTGACTGATTTAAACGAGAAGAAATTAGTGCATTCTGTTGAGACGAGGCGGCTATTTGTTGCTCTAGATTATCGTAGCGAGCGTTTACATCTTGAAGGTGGGCACGAGTACTTTGTAGCTGTTTTTGAATATCGGCTAGAGATTCTAGCAGGATCTTACTTTGAACTTCAGGATCGAGTAATTTATGTTTCTTACGAAACTTTTCCAACTCTTTATCAGCTTTAATAACCTCTTTTTTTATCTCAGGTAGACGAGCATTTACAAAAGCCAGTCCTTGATTTAGACGTTCTTTGTGTTGCTCTTGGTTATAGTTTTGATAGACTTTCTGTAGAGCTTTAAGTACTCTTTGGGCTTTGATTGGATCATTATCATTGAAAGAAACTTTAAATAATTGACTAAAAACTTTATTAGCTCCTATCCCTCCCTCTTCTGGAGTCACTTCTAGAGGTGATTTTTTGTTCTGTTCTGTTTGACCATTGATATCCTCTAAGGTAATATCAGGATAATCAGAATGAAGTAAATCTACAGCTTTCTGAAGCAATTTAGAACTCAGCATGAGTTTCATCTGAGTAGTGGAATCAACAACTTGAGAATTAGAATCAGTAACCTGAGTATCTGCCCCTACTGGAATATTATTTAACTGTGTCCCTTCAGATAAATTGGAACTCACCAATATCTGCATGTTACTACGGTAAGTAGGTTTGGCAATGAAAGCTACGAGACTTGCAGCTGACATAACTACACAGGAAACCCCCAAAATCAGCAAACGTCGGCGAAGCAAAATAGTAGATAGTTGTCTGATGTCAACTGCGCTTTGTGCTGAAGTAGTAATTTGTTGGTCTTGATTCAGACTAGTCTTAGCCACTATCAAACTCCTCTAATATCGAAACACTATATTTATTGGGAAGATTCATGAGAAATGTGAATTTTCTTATACCTATAGCTGCAATAGCATACTTAATTATTCTTCCAACAATGACAAGCCCAGTTAGCACAATATTATGCCAACTGGTGCTTTCATGTTCATCAATTCACGCATATAAATTCTTAATCAGTGTTGGAAGAATAAATTTATAGTAAATATTTTGTTTAAGCAAGAAAAATCTTGACGAAAAATTAATTATTTTTCCTAAGTATTTAAGTAAAAAATTCTCTAATTTACAACATTACTATATTAATAAAGTGATTTTGATAACTTGTAATATAAGAAACATATTAGTAAGAATATATAAACTCTAATATTTGTAGATTCTTGATACACCTAGTGAACCGTAAATTATTGGTTAACTAGTTGACTTACTCCTCAAACTAAACTGCTGTCTGTTTGCTGGATATTATAAGTTAGACTACTAAACTCCAATGTAGAGCCTGGTTAATTTTAGATTAGAAAGGTTCAATATAAAATATTAAATCTAAAATCCAAAATTTAAACATTTACCTTGGTTAACTCTACTTCCCGCCGCCTAGGTACTTCATGAATCATGAAATCATAAGCCATGTCAGTACGAGGAAAAATAGCACGAGCTTCCTGAAGGAGATCCTTCAATTCTAAGGTATTGCCAGGAGCGTACCGGGGACTGAAATGACTCATAATCAGTCGATGTGCCCCAGCAGCTAAAGCTGTTTGCGCTGCCATTGTAGTTGTGGAATGCAAACGCTGAAAAGCCATGTCTGCATCTTGATGAGCAAAGGTTGCTTCGTGAATTAATACATCTGCATCATGAGCTAATTCCACTGCACCATCGCAGTAAATTGTATCTGTACAATAGGCAATTTTTCGACCAATTTCTGTAGGACCACATAACTGAGTGCCATCAATCACACGTCCGTCCGGAAGCGTCACTGTTTCACCGCGCTTAAGTTGACCATAAATCCGACCAGGAGGAATCTGCAACGCTTTAGCTTTTTCCACATCAAAGCGTCCCGATCGGTCTTTTTCGGCTACACGATACCCGAAAGCTGTAATGCGATGATGCAAATTACCGCAGCTAACGGTGAAGTCATCGTCTTCATAAATTACCCCTGGACGGATAGCATGGACTTTAATAGGGTAGGAAAAGTGTGTGTGAGAGTAACGTGAGGCAGATTGAATGTAATCATTTAATCCAGGCGGTCCATAGATATCAATTCGGTCCACATTGCCTGCCAAGCCGCAAGTAGCAAGAAGTCCCATCAAGCCAAAGATGTGATCACCGTGCATATGAGTAATAAAAATTCGCGAGAGTTGACTGATTTTCAGTTCACTCCGCATAATTTGATGCTGGGTGCCTTCGCCACAGTCGAATAACCATAGTTCCGCCCTTTGGGGTAATCTCAAGGCGACACTGGAAACATTGCGCGATCGCGTGGGTACACCGGAACTCGTGCCTAAAAATGTTATCTGCACAGTGTTCTTTAGCCTTCCTTTTGCTCAATTTGCTGCTCTGTTTTCTATAGTGACATGCTTAATGAGCAAAATGCTTTTGAGAGGAAATCGCTTTTTTAAACCCAACACCAAATAAAGATTACAGGACCTACCTAAAAATCTCTAAAAAGCTCAGTTTATCGAACCGCGAAGGCACTGTTACTAGATAATTATCCACACCCAATTGTATTTCTTTCTAGCCCAATGATTTTCAGCAAAAACAAAAGCCTCCTCAAAGTTATTTGAGAAGGCTTTTATTGAAAAATGA
>NZ_JAYGHD010000127.1:0-10680 GCF_034932245.1 Nostoc sp. UHCC 0251 | reverse complement strand
AGAGGCAGAGCCTCTTTTGAATACATTCCCAGCCTGGAGGCTGGGAACAAGGCGATCACAAGCCTTTGGGCTTTTCTTAGTGCCATTCCCCCATGCTCCATGCCCCATTCCCCATTCCCCATTCCCCATTCCCCATTCCCTATTCCCCATTCCCCATTCCCCATTCCCCATCCCCTATTCCCCATTCCCCATTCCCCATTCCCCACTCCCCACTCCCCAATCCCTCATTTTGTCGGAGACTAAAAAATTAATGGAAGATTTGGCGATATTTCTATCTAAGTCTTTGACGGGTTGGCTAGTTATTCAGGTGTGTTTAACGCTTGTCTTTATATGGTATCTGCGCTCATCTAAAAAAAAATTATTACCGGATGAGCAGTTACCTAAAACAGCAGTCATTCTTTGCCTACGCGGAGCCGATCCGTTTTTGCCTAGATGTTTGCGATCGCTCCTGAACCAAAACTATCCACAGTATGATTTAAAATTGATCGTTGATAGTCACGAAGATCCCGCTTGGAAAATTGCCAGTGAAACTATCACAGAGCAAGAAGCGACCAACGTTCAAATCAGCCCTTTGAGAATAGTACGCAACAATTGTAGTCTCAAATGCAGTTCTTTAATCCAAGCTGTCCGTGAGTTAGATGATTCCTACAAGGTGGTTGCCTTAGTAGATGCTGATACTATCGTTCATGTGAATTGGCTGCGAGAGTTAGTTAGCCCTTTAAGCGATGCCAAAGTAGGGGCGACAACAGGTTATCGTTGGTATGTCCCTACAGGTAAGTATTGGGGATCTTTAGTGCGCTACGCCGGCAATGTAGCCACAGTCGTGCAAATGTTTCTCTTCCAAATCCCTTGGGGTGGGACTTTGGCTATGAAAACAGAAGTGCTTCGCCAAACAGAACTGCTAGATAAGTGGGGGCAAGCTTTAAGCGAAGATTTTATGATGCACGACATCCTCAAAAAACAGGGCTTGCAGGTAAAGTTTGTGCCTTCGCTACTGATTGTAAATCGTGAAGAGACTGATTTATTCAACTTAATAGATTATCTCAAGCGCCTCATTCTTTGTTCTCGACTATATCACCCACGTTGGTTAGCTTTAGTTAGTGAAGCTGTTTCTAGCATTTTGTTTCCTACTACAGTCATCATCTTAGTTCTAGAGTCGTTGTTACAGGCAAAATGGGAAGCTGCGGCTCTCTTGTTAGGCTGCTATAGCGTCTATACTGTCGGATTACTCTTAATAATGCTCGTGTTGGAATTAGAGATACAGCGAGTGATTCGCTCTAATGACGAGGCAATCGCAAAATTATCAGTTCCTACAATAATTAAAATGTTGATTGCGATTCCCTTAACACAGTGGGTTTATGGGTTAGCGATGTTATCATCCCTGTGGACATCAACAGTCAGCTGGCGCGGTGTCTCCTATCGGGTTCAAGGCCCCTGGAATGTCCGTCTAGTAGAATATCGCCCTTATCAATGGTTAGATCAGCCTATTGATAGCAAGGCTTCTCTTTGAATTAAATCGCTAAAATATGAAAAATTCGTACTTCGTAAACAAGCTCGCTACGAGACGCTACGCGTAGGTTGCTCCTTTGCAGGAGTACGTGAACTCGCTACCACTATGCTAACGTAATTATGTTTTATATAAACGGGGGTATCAACCCGTATTCAATTACGAATTACGAATTACGAATTACGATTAACTAGGGCATGAAAGTTATTACACTAAACATTCCCTAGTCTTCAAATTATATTATCTTATATTTAGTAAACTATATTAGCTATAACCCTTGTCAGAATACACGCTTTTTTGTTGATTACTAAAATGTATTTGCATTAATGGCAAGGGTTTAGACAAATATATTAAGGGGAATTTTGACTTAGTATTTTGGATGTTTTGATAGTTTCAATCCACGTTTATATAGTGGTTTGCAGTTGAGTCTAATACAGACCTAACCTCTACCCCTTCTTCCCTACGAGGAGAGGGAAGGGGAGTAAGCCTCAAAGTCTCTCTCCTTGTAGGCTTAAGGTGTACACACAAGTCGAATTACCTCCCTTAATCCCCCCGATATATTGGGGGAAAAAAGAAATCTAGTTCCCTCCCCTTTATAAGGGGAGGGTTAGGGTGGGGTAAAACTTTAGTTAATCAGCTATTTCAAACTTGTGTGTACACCGTAGCCTTGTATGAGAGAGGAATAAAAGTAAGGTCAGAGTAAACGAGAAGCGTTAGAAACATCCTCTTCATAATCGACAATTTCGGCTATTTGACAATGCGTAAATCCTTAGTCTAACTTTATTGGTGGGAATTCCTGAGCCAAATAATCAGGATGTTCATGAAACATTTGCTGCGTAAATCCTAAATTCAAAACCAGCATTTTTGTGAAATATTCCCCTTTATTATGACTAAGCAAAAACTTCGCATTGCATTATTTACAGGGTTGTACGCTCCTTTCTTAACTGGAGTTTCTGTGGCAGTTCATCAACGAGTTCGTTGGCTGCTAGAGCAGGGACATGAGGTTTTTTTAATTCATCCACAAATAAACGATCGCTACCCCAAAAATGTAGGCGATCGCCCCATGCCAGGTTTAGAGGAAATTCAATCTTTCCCCAATTTCTCTGCTTACGCATTCCCTACAGAACCTCTGCTATTCTACAAGTCTCTTCCTCAACCGTTGAACTATCGGCATTGGAGCGATACCAAGTTGCTGGAGAAATTCAAACCCGATATTATCGTGGTTGAAGAAGCAGCCCAAATGAGAGGTTTATACTCATTTTTCTTGCAAGGTTATGGTCGCCCGATCGGCACCCAATACGCAAGACGAACAGGCACGCCAACAATATCACTCTTCCATACAGATATCGTTGCATATATCAAATATTACTTTGGAGATCGGTTCTTCAATTTGGTTCGTCCCATCGTTCCCGTTTTAGTCAAGCAATTTAGTGAGTCTTATGACTTCAATTACTTCTCTTCTAAAGAACAACTGACTAAATACGAAGAACTGAAATGCCAACGCGCTGAATACGTCGCCTATCAAGGTATCGATTGCGAAAAATTCCATCCGCGAAACATTTGTTACAACCCAATTCCTGATGATAATCGGCCGACTATTTTGTTTGTCGGACGCATCACACCCGAAAAGAATGTTAACCAACTGCTTGATATATTTCCACTCATTGCTGCCAAAATCCCTGATGTCCATCTGGTGATTGTTGGTAGTGGCCCATTAGATGAAGAGATCCGTCAGCGTGCCCAACAATTTGGATCGGGTATTACTGTATGGGGCGAGTCCCACGGTACGGAACTTTTAGGTTGGTTTGCTAGAGCAGATGTTTTTGTCAATCCCTCCGTCACCGAGAACTTCTGCACGACAAATAACGAAGCGCTAGCCTCTGGAACTCCTCTGGTTGCTGTTTTTGCACCGTCAACCTCAGAACAGGTATTTCCTGGCCGTAACGGCTTTCTTGCCCAACCTAATAACCCCATAGACTTCGCCCAAAGGGTAATTACGATTCTAGAAAATCCTGATTTGAAAGCAGATATGACTCGTCACGCTCGCCCCTCTATACTCGAATTTGATTGGTCGGCATGTATGCAAAAATTTGAAGATAAACTCTACCAAATCGTTGAAGGATCACAGAAGTTGGAGGTAGGTACAGGCAGTATAAGACGCTAACGATTATATGGTGTTCGCTTAACTAGCTGAATCAAAAGACCTCTCCCTGGTTTTACTACGTAAAACCGTCCCTCTCCGAGCCGGAGAGGGATAGACTTGGACTTTGCTAAATAAGACCATCAGTGTTCAAGATGATGCAAGTATTGCATTGATATGTCGCTGCACGAGATATTTTTGTTGATCTGTGGAGAACTGCTCAGGACAAATAACAACACTAGTGCCAATGCCATCCACTAGGGCGATGAGTGCATTGGCTTCGAGGGTCAAATCAAGATCGGCTCGAATCAGCAAGGCTTTTTGTAAGTCAGCTAACTCTTGACAAATAATTTGCCGTAAAAAGTCATAGCGTTTTCGATGCTCCTGAACAAGGCGATCGCGCCCGATAGAATAGCCCAAAAATGCCACCCAAACCTTCCAATCAGCTTTGTCAATGTCCTCCAGAGGTAGAGCCACAAAAATCATCTGTGTTAGTCTGTCAATTCCTTGTCGTCCCTCGGCACAGATTCTCATGCTTTCTAGGACGTTTTCAAACACCTGTTCCAAGGCAAATAGGATGAGTTCTTCTTTATCTCGAAAGTAATGGGTAACAACCCCAGTCGAAGAGCCAAGTTCTTGCGCGATCGCTCGCATACTGGCACGATCCAATCCTTCACGGACAATCACCCGCCATGCCGCTTTAGTGACTTCAATACGGCGCTCGTCATAACTCATAGCTCTCCTCGGTTTACAGCAACATAAAACAAGTATCTTGACATTTTATCACAACAGTTGTTATGTTTTAAAGCGACATAACAACTGTTGTGATATTTCCTTTAGAGGCTAACCTAATTTTACCCACACACGGAGTTCCCGATGATTCGACCAACCATACCCGATGACACAACCGCGCTGATTGCCTTAGCCGATGCAACCGGACTGTTCCAACCAAACCAACTTGAGGAGCTTGGCGAAATGCTGTCCGATTACTTCGGTAGTAGCAGCAACAGCGATTCTCTACCAGACGGCAAAGCCGAACGCTTTTGGATTACAGACGACGACAACGGGGCGGTGGGGGTTGCTTACTGTGAGATGGAACGGATGACTGATGAGACGTGGAATCTACAGTTGATTGCTATCCGACCCGATCGCCAAGGACAAGGACGTGGTGCGACCTTGCTACGCTACGTTGAGCAAACATTGATGGTACGCGGCGGGCGTGTGCTACTAGTGGAAACATCGGGGACGCCGGACTTCGAGCGCACACGAGCGTTCTACCGCAAGTGCGGTTATGAAGAGGAAGCACGGATACGCGACTTTTATCAAGCGGGCGCTGACAAAATCGTTTACCGCAAGGCGTTGTCCGCTCAAGAGCAGTAAGCGCCCGCCCGTCTTGTCACAAACAAATCCCACGCTCAAATAACAAAACGTTTTAAAACCTTCTGCCTTCTGCCTTCTGCCTTAAAGCCCGTAACTTTTCATCACCAAAAGCTGACAAGAACCTGTTTTGACTCACAATGCGATTGCATCGACCTGCAAAAATTAATCCACTCTACAAGTTGTGCGATCAAATCTACAATTGGGTCAAGCTAGTTTTAGTACCACGCCACCCGTGCAATATCGGCATAGTAAACAATCCCCACGCCAAACCTGTAATCAACCCAAAAGGCGTAACCAAGTAATTATTAAAACTCCATAAACCGAAAACTTGTGCTGCCAATTCCAAAGGATAAGCCATCATCAGCACACTAGCGATCGCCACACCACTCCAGCCATACTGATTTAACCAGTAAAATCCTTTACCACCAGTTACTCCATACAGCAGACGAGTAATCAGCAAACCCGTTACAGTGCCATAGCAGCGCATACACACCGCCATAATAAACGGTGGTGCTAAATCTAACCCCATAGTTGGTTGCGGACAAACATGATTACCCATGAAATAAATGATGTCCGCAATACTAGGAAGCAAAGACACCCCAGACGCAGCCAGAAAGGGAGCCACTGGCGGGCCAAAAACCATCCCTACCAACAAGAAATCAGCAATCAAACTGACCCAATTAACCTGCAATTCTTCACTGAAAGCTACTCTTGTCATCTCCCTTTCTCTGTCTCCTCTGCGCCTGGAGCGGTTTGTCTTCTTAACCTACCTTATCAACATACGGGCTGGTTAACTTATCCAACTGCTGAATCAGCAAACTGAGGAATAATCCCACATCTGTCACCACACCCACCGATTCTACAGAACCGCGATCGCTTAATTTAGTCACCACAGCTGGATTAATATCTACACACACCATTTTCACACCAGCCGGAGTCATATTCCCCACGCCAATGGAGTGCAGCATCGATGACAGCATCAAAATCATCTCCGCACCTTCTAAGTGTTTGGCATATTCCTCCTGTGCCTGAATCAAATCCATTTGGGTATCAGGCAAAGGCCCGTCATCCCGAATTGATCCCGCAAGGACAAAAGGCACATTATTGTGGACACACTCATACATTACGCCACTTTTAATTGCCCCCGCTTCTACAGCTTTGGGAATACTGCCATAACGGCGGATAGTATTAATTACCTTCAGGTGATGGCGGTGTCCACCACGGACAGCGACACCCCGCTTCATGTCCACACCCAAGGAAGTGCCCATGATATTTTGCTCGATGTCGTGAACTGCGATCGCATTACCACCCAAGAGCGCCTGTACGTATCCTTCCCGAACCAGTTGCGCTAAGTGTTCGCCGCCACCAGTGTGAATCACCACAGGCCCAGCCGTGACAACTACCTTACCACCAGCATCGCGGATTTTCCGCAATTCCCAAGCTACTTGCTCAACGACCAATTCCACGCGCCGTTCGCTGGAAACTCCCGCCGACATAAAGCTGAATTCTTGAGTGCTGCGTAGTTCGCGTGATTCAGTTTTGCGAATGGTGCGGATACCTAGCACATCTACAATTACCTGTTCGCCAACTTTTAAATCGCGTAAGATTTTACACCGAGCGACTAAACCATTGACAGTTTGGGTAATTGCGATCGCGCCGTCCATCCGCTGATTTTCCACTTTCACCCACTCACCATTAATTCGGACTTCGGTGGGATAAATTGTACTGACGTAGAAATCATCAGGCGCAACGCCATCTTGGATTACCGGCTCCAATTTAGCGTCTCGCTCATCATGGGGTAAATCTACAGCACCCAAATCAATCAACATTGAGATGATTTCTTCCATCACCTCATGGGATGGTGCTGATACCCTCACCTCGGCGGCTGAGGTACTTTGCCGTTGTTCTCCCAAGTCGAAATTCAAAACTTGAAAGCTTCCCCCGGCATCTATAATCAAATCCAAGGCGCGGTTAATTAAACCTGCATCGAGTAAATGTCCTTCCATGCGAATGACGCGGCTTTCTACCGAGACATTGGCATGAATTTCATCCCGAACTGGTTCCGTTACCCGCAAAGTTAAGCATTTAGCCGCGCCTCCAGCTTTAAGAAATTCGGTAAGCTGCGTTTCCAGCACTTGAAAACCTACATCTGCAAGGCGGGTTTTTAAACCATCACTTGCCTTGTTCATGATGACGATACTATCCACATTCACCGCATTACAAGCGAAGTTGACTGCATCGGCTTCGGCAATTGCGATACGCTTTTCGGGTGCGACTCGCATTTCAATTAAGCGGTTGGAGTAAGAATCAAAAGCGCCTGGATAATATAGCAAATAGCCATTTGCTAGAGGGCAAAAGCAGGTATCCAGATGATAAAAACGTTCGTCTATGAGCCGCAGGGATAGCACCTCAATATCTAGCCATTTAGCGAGATAAGGGTGAGAATCTAATTCCGAGCGGAAACCGTATCCCGCCCATAACCAGCGTCCTTCTCGATCTAGCAGTGCGTCTCCTGCTCCCTCAAAGGGTAAATCTTTGGGGAGTTCATTGACTGTATAACCATTTGCCTCAAACCATTGTTTGAAGAAAGGCTCCTCTCCCTGACGTTCTTTGTGCAAAAAGCGACTGAGGACGACATTAGTCCCCAGTACCAAGCCAGCGTTGGCGGTAAAAACCAAATCTGGCCAACCTTTTTCAGGTGGTACTAAGTCTACAATGGCGTGTTGTTTAAGGATCTGGTGTAGTCCTTGCCACTGTTCCACGGCGCGATCGCGCGATGACTTGTGAATATTCCCTTCCATCCAAGGATTAATCACATAGTCCACATCGTAGTGGTCAGGAGGGCACATCAAAAAGCGAATACGGGAAGTCATAAAAATCTTACAAGCGTTTTATATGCTACAAGCTTATTTGTGATACAGATTTTCCATTTACTGTCATTGGGTAAAATCTGCTACTAGAGCTTCTATCTTTTGATAGTTGAAGGCTTTACAAGGCTTCGTTCTTAATTCTATTACTGGAAGATGGTAATAAGTAGAGAAGGTGACAAAATGGTGTCGAACAGGCTTACCCTGACCGTCTCAGTAGTGCTGAGTGAGGTTGCTCTCAGCAAAAGAGTACAGTAACTGAGGGGGGGGAGCCTCATACTTAAAATACTTGCTCTGAACTAAGGACACATTATGCCTTGTATACTTTCCATTCAACAGGAATTTTTTGGCGTTGCTCGATGTAGATACGTAGCAGTGCTACGTATCTACAAGGCTTTTGGGATTATGCAAAATCATTTTCATACATGGAATCAGCAACGCCAATTTTTTTATTGGTTAGGTAGCTGCGATCGCTAGCTGAGTCTACTCGATAAACCAGTTGTATTCATAGCATTTTAATATAAACTTGACAAAATACTTTTGTTTTTAACATAAGTATTTTACATTTAGCTCAATTTATACTATATTGTTTACGATAAAAAATCACCGATTGTATTTAATATGGGATATTGTTGTCAAAAGCTTCAATATCTTTGAAACTCATATTGTAGGTTACTTTTGGCTCAAATATTTATCGAGATTGCTCCTAATTAAGTGTTAAGCTGGGAGCGAACAACTAGATATTTAGTTGCTAGATAATAGATATTAAGCTAAATATTTATAGTTAGAAAAACGGCGAAAATATTTTTAACTTTTAGTATTACTTTAATAAATGAATATTATGTGTCAAATTAAAAGTAAATATTCAAATTCAGCTTAGATCAAACAGTTGTAGCGGATTGCAATCTCTTCGAGAGGAGAAATAGAAGTCAAATACCTCCTAATAAACGATTCTGGCGAGCATAAAACTTTACCACCGTTGATTAAAGCTTTGAGGAGATTGAAAACTGTATGAAAAATCCATTGTTACAAAATTGGACTGGTTCTAAATCTTGGTTACGTTATTTAATCATCATTCTATTAGTAATAGGTGTATTTTTTCGGTTTGTCAATATTGACAAAAAACTTTATTGGGGCGATGAAGTCTTCTCATCATTACGCATATCCGGCTATATGCAGTCAGAAATGAATGAGCAGTTAAGTAATGGTCGTTTGCTCACCATAGAAGATTTGCATAAATACCAGTATCCCAATTCTGAAAAAAACGTAGTTGATACAATCAAAGGGGTAATGTTAGAAGACTCACAGATTTTGCCGCTATACATTGTGATCACCCGATTTTGGTTGGAATGGTTTGGCAATTCTGTAGCGGTGGCGAGAAGTTTTTCGGTATTTCTTAGTCTGCTCACCTTTCCTTTTATTTATTGGCTATGCCTAGAATTATTTGAGTCTTCACTAGTAGGGTGGATAGCGATGGCTTTGGTAGCCGTTTCACCGATTCATGTTGTGTATGCACAAGAAGTACGAGCATACAGTTTATGGATAGTAACTATCTTAATGTCGGGCGTAGCCTTGCTGCGAGCCATGCGCCTTAAAACAAAAGTTAGTTGGTGCATTTATGCAGCAACATTATCAATAGGATTTTATACCCATCTATTTTTTACCTTGGTTGCTTTTGCACAGGGAATTTATGTAATTACAATCGAACGCTTCCGATTGAGTAAAACATCGATTTATTACCTGATTTCATCGCTTGCAGGGTTTATCAGTTTTGTACCTTGGATTTGGATTATTATTACGAATCCTCAACCAGAAGCAGTAAGTTGGGCAAGTGCTAAACAAACAATATTTGCGTCAGCTACAAGGTGGGCTGGTATCTTTAGTCGGACATTTCTTGATTTAGGTATTAGCCCTAGCGATCCCGGAAAAATTAAGCTTCTCTTAATTCCTTTTATTGGAATTATTTTAGCTTTAATGCTCTACTCAATTTATTTTCTCTGCCGAAGAACCTCTAAGGAAGTTTGGTTATTTGTCTTAACCTTGATTGGATCTGTAGGGCTTCCATTACTGATAGCAGATTTCGTTTTTCAAAAGAGATACGCTACTAGTCGATATACACTTCCCTCGGTTTTAGGTATACAGTTAGCTGTTGCTTACTTATTTAGCACTAAACTCACATCTATTTCTACAAAATTCTGGACAAAAAAGCTCTGGTCATTTGTAGCATTCATGGTAATTATGGGCGGAATAATGTCTTGTACAATCAGTTCTCAAGCCCAAATTTGGTGGAACAAGTTACCGGAAAAAAACCAAGAAATTCTTCAAATTGCTAACATTGTTAATCAAGGTAATAAACCGCTTTTAATTAGTGATGCTAGCATAATTCCATCAATACAAGTTCTTGGTCACTTAGTTGATCCAAAAGTGCGACTTCAAATTGTAGAGAAAAATCAGTTACCAGAAATTACTAATGGTTTTACTGACATATTCTTGTTTAATGCTTCTGACTTCTTAAAAGCTGGAATTGAGAAAATTTATAACTCAAAGTTACAGCAGGTAAACGGTATTCTTTGGAAAATAACAAAATCCACTTAAACCGAAGATATAGGAATCCGATTTGATTTTTGAAATGATTTGCGTAGGTAGGCAAGAGGCAATAGGCAATAGGCAATAGGCAATAGGCAAGAGGCAATAGGCAATAGGCAAGAGGCAATAGGCAATAGGCAAGAGAAAAGAAGGCTTCCTAGTTGTATTGAGTTTTTTCAGAAATCAAATACTAGTCCTAT
>NZ_JAYGHD010000126.1:0-10726 GCF_034932245.1 Nostoc sp. UHCC 0251 | reverse complement strand
TAGAGACGTTGCAATGCAACGTCTCTACATTCATTTTCACCAGATGTCTAATATAGCGATGCCTGCGGCGGTAAACTACGCTAATCCGAGAAAAAGGATAAAACTATCAAAATTTGGCAACTGCGATAGTTATTTAGTCCTTGATCAACTGAGGGGCGGTAGAATATACCTAATTTTCGTAGCTTTAAAAGCCAAACTATGACGATGCATTCTCCACTCCAACGTGCATTTACTAACCGCCGCGTCCTGAAAGTGATTAGCGGCTTGAATAACTTCGATGCTGCTAGCGTCGCTGCTACTGTTAAAGCTGCTGAATTTGGCGGTGCTACTTTTGTCGATATCGCCGCTGATGCAGCCTTGGTGAAGTTAGCTAAAAGTTTGACAAGTTTACCAATTTGCGTATCAGCGGTAGAGCCAGAAAAATTTGTGCAAGCTGTGGCAGCTGGTGCTGATTTAATAGAAATCGGGAATTTCGATTCCTTCTATGCTCAAGGACGCCGCTTTGAGGCTCCAGAAGTGCTAGCGCTGACTCAGCAAACCCGCGCTCTCCTCCCGCAAATCACCCTATCTGTTACCGTTCCCCACATTTTGGAACTAGATCAACAGGTAGAGTTAGCAGAAGAACTCGTAAAAGCTGGAGCAGACATTATCCAAACCGAAGGCGGTACTAGCAGTAACGCTGTTCACCCTGGAACTTTAGGATTAATTGAAAAAGCTGCTCCCACCTTGGCAGCAGCTTTTGAAATTTCTCGTGTGGTGTCAGTACCAGTATTGTGTGCTTCAGGCATTTCTAACGTTACTGCACCATTAGCGATCGCATCTGGTGCAGCTGGTGTTGGTGTTGGTTCCGCCATCAATCAACTCAATAGCGAAATAGCAATGATTGCTGCTGTGCGTGGCTTAGTAGAAGCCTTAGCAACTGCAAGAGTGCTGAGTGCTGAGTGCTGAGTGCTGAGTACTGAGTGAGAAGTAGGGAGTGGGGAGTGGTGAGTGGGGAGTGGGGAGTGATGAATCTTAAAATTCCCTATTCTTCCCTACTCCCTATTCCCTACTCCCCTCACCCCCAAACAATCCTTCAACGCATAAATCACCTGATCTTGCTGTTGTTGTGTCAGTTCTGGGTACATAGGCAAAGATATGACTTCATGGCAAGCCTGCTCTGCTATTGGTAAGTCGCCAATTTGATAGCCCAGACTTTGATAAACTGGCTGTAGATGTAAAGGGTAGGGGTAGTAAATCATTGAACTCACGCCCTGCTCTTGCAATTGACTACGCACCCAATCTCGATATTTGGCGCTAGAACCATTTCGCCCTTCGCCTGAAATGCGAATAGTGTATTGATTCCATACCCCTATACCCTCAGGTAACTCTTGGGGTGGAACTATCCCTGGAAATTGACTAAGGAACTGATAGTAATAGTTGGCGATATCTCGTCGGCGATCATTCCAAATATCTAAATAACGCAGCTTAATCTGCAAAATAGCTGCTTGGAGAGCATCTAAGCGGCTATTTACACCGATTTCCTCGTGTAAATATCGAATTTTACTACCATGATCTCGTAATATTCGCAGTTTAGTGGCGATCGCAGGGTCATTAGTCGTTATTGCCCCGCCATCACCGCAACCACCAAGATTTTTGGTAGGGTAGAAACTAAAGCAACCAATATGTCCAATGCTTCCTACTTTTTGATTAGCCCACATTGCGCCTGTAGACTGGGCGCAATCTTCAATTATTGACAAATTGTGAGACTGAGCGATCGCCATCAATGATGTCATATCCACAGGTTGTCCAAATAGGTGAACCGGGATAATCGCTTTGGTTTTGGATGTAATCGCCGCCGCTACTTGCTCCACATCCAAATTAAACGTAGTAGCATCAATATCAACAAAAACAGGTTTTGCACCGACGGCGCTAATCACTTCAGATGTAGCAATAAAGGTGAAAGGCGTTGTAATCACTTCATCGCCTGCGCCAATATCCAAGACTCGTAACGCTAAGTAGAGCGCATCAGTACCAGAATTACAAGCCACACATTCAGTAACAGTATTATAAGCAGCAAACTGTTGCTCAAAGCCTTGGACTAAGGGGCCACCGATATAGCGACCAGAAGCCAGAACCTCTAAGACGGCTGCACTTACTTCTGCTTCGATGGTGGTGTATTGCTGCTTAATATCAAAGGCAGGGATGGGATTTACACTTTGGATCATGAGTTCTTATTTTATTGGGAGATACAAAGGATGCACTTCGACAGTCAAATTTTGCTAATTGAATTGTTAATCAAAAAGGAGCTACTAAAAGACTATCGCCCAAGATACGCATCTATTAGGGTTTTTACTTAAATTGTGATACGGGAAACTACCGCACATTTAATTTACAGAAAGTAGGCATACTAGGTGTTTGCCATGTTAAGGTTGTACCATTTTTGAATTTTGAATTGATAAAGGTGATATATATCAACCAAGATCCAACACATCGGATCAAAGTTCCAGATGTGTGGGCTGCTTTGAGAAGAAAATACCAGGAGATAGAGAACCCATGCAGGATCTGATCCAGCTGGATTTCGTGGATTTAGCTATTGCTGTAGGATTGATGGCGATCGCCATTGGTTTATCTGCTTGGGAAAAATTAGGACTAGAGTTAAACTTGGCCCTTGCTACTGGGAGAACCATCTTACAACTACTTGTATTGGGATACATTTTAGATTTCATCTTGGCTTTAGACAATGCTTGGGCAGTTTTGGCGATATTAACAATAATGCTGACAATTACGGCGATTGTCGCACGAAACCGCATCAGCCAAAAAATTCCTTATGTGTTGCCTTTGGTGTGGGGTGCAATTTTAATTAGTACCGCTCTGACAGTGTTCTACACCAACTTTTTGATCATTCAACCAGACAGATGGTATGAACCACAATATATAATTCCCCTAGCAGGGATAGTTTTAGGTAATGCTACCAATGCAGCTGCGATCGCAGGCGAACGTCTTGTCAGCACTATTAATTCCAGCCATATCGAAATAGAAACCCACTTGAGTTTAGGTGCAACACCCCAGCAAGCAGTTAGCCAGTATCGCAAAGACGCCATTAGAGCCGGGCTGATTCCAACTCTCAATCAAATGCTCCTCATCGGTATGGTGGCAATACCAGGAATTACCACCGGACAGTTACTAGCTGGTGTCCCACCGCTGGATGCTGTATCTTACGAAATTTTGATTATATTTATGGTTGCTTTTGCTAATTTGTTGACAACAGTTTTAGTCGTGAAGGGGTTATGTCGTCAATTTTTCAATTCCGCCGCCCAGTTAATAAGGTGAAGGGATTTGAAGAAGGCAGGATAGCGCAGCAGTAGGAGGTAGGGGGAGCAGGGGAAAAGAAAAAGCTTAACCCAAGGGTATTGCATCAAAACCTATAGGGCAGGTAAACTTATCTGACCTAAAAATTGGCTTGGGAGATTTATGTAATGTGGCTTTCTCAGAGCGGCAGATTATTAAAACAGTAGATTTATTCTTTTTATCGTAAGCAATTGCACCCACAAGGCTGCTAAAACCCTTTTTGGTCAGACCTAATTTAAACAAATCAGTTGGGAATTCTTTAATAGGAGTTGCATATATAAATGACTCATCTTTACTCATATCTACGGAATATCGATAGCGGGCGGTTACTGCTGGTGCATCTCCAAGCTTTAACAACCTATAGGATTCAGCAAAAGCTGATTTTTCCGAAAAATATGCTTGTTGTGCTCTAATAAAACTTCCAATTGTAGTCTGACTACTATCACCACAGCCACAGCTTGGTGGAACTTGAATAAAAACAGTTAAAACTCCAAGTATTAACGCTCCAGCTCCAACGGGTAAGAAGATTCTTTTAAAGTTAATTTTGGTACGGTCACTTTGCTTAGTCACATTTGGCATATATAACTCTAGAAGAAAAAGTTTTTAGATAGTGGATAAGCGTTGGCTTTAGTAGCAGTAAATAACATCAAAGAGAGTATTCATAGACTCAGCTGAGATCGTAAATGAGAATCCCTATAGATTCCAAACTCCTGACTATTGTCTCCTAACTTTTCTACCCGCCTAAAGTCCGCGTATAAATCACTTGATTTTGGGAATCATAGAGAACAAGGGACAGGTTGGCATTGTCACTAATTACAGCTAGGGCTTCCCGTAAGATTTGTAAGTGATTAGTAACATCAACAGCAGTATCTGAATCCGAGTTCTCATTCTCAGAATAAGGATTAACCAAATTATTTTGCCTTACTTGGTCATATTCAGGCGTTAGCCTCACAATAATTCCTGCATTGTCTATACTAAATGTGCAAATCCGAATTTCATTAATACAGGTTTTATCTAGGTCGGTGCGGGTTTGTTGGAAACTACTAACAACTTGTAGTTTTTCTTGTGCTTGTTTGAGAGCTACTGAATAAGGTGCGATGAGAGACTGAGCCTGAGTGTAGTACAAGCTATCTTGAGAAATCTGTTTAGCAGTTTGCAAAGCCTGATCCCAGTATGTCGCTGCCGCTTGCCATTGGTTTTGTTGCTCATATACTTTGGCTTGCTTGGCAGCGTTAACGGCTTGTTGGTAGCTTTTAACAGCTAAACGTTCTTTAGTAGCGCGATCGCGTGCCGCTACTAATTTAGGTTTATAATCTAGCAACAGCTTTTCGGCTTCTTGGTATCCAGGGCTAGTCCGGGGAATGCTATTCAAGGCATTAATGGCCACCAGCCAAATAGACTGTACCTTTTGCCAGTCATTCAAGGATTTAGCAGTAGCTTCGCGTTTCTCGGCTGCATTAGCCACAGCTTTTGCTGCTGTTAGCTTTTTCAGCCATTTTTCCTCAGTAAATATCTGTTGATTTACAGTGTGCAAACGAACGCGATAATTAAGTAATTTACCTTGCGCTAACCCATAGAGTTCACTATCGGGGCTTATGGTTTCTAGTGGCGCTATAGCCCGTCGCCATAAGTGTTGTCTAGCTTGTAACTCTTCTAAGCTATATGCGGGAGTTTGAACTTTTTGTGTCGCCAAGGATGCTGTCTGCAAAGCCTTGACCACCTGGTTGATTTTTTCTGACCGTCCAGACAAACTTGCTTTTAGTTCTTCTGACACCTGGTAACGAGGCGACCAATTAGGAATTACATTCAGGGCTGCACTGGCTGTCGCAAGTTGCTGTTGTAGAGCTACTAATTCTTTTTCAGACTTGGCGCGGCGCATCACTTGCGGGGATTTTGTTTTTAATTGCTCGGCATTTTGTATTTCTTTACACTCAGACATCACACAAGGGCGAGTCAATAAGTAAGCACCGCCGCCTAAGACTACAATTCCCATCAAGGCTGCACCCAGCAAGATGGGTTTGATTTGAGATGCTGGTTTTGAAGTTGGCAAATCCGGTACATCTGCAAACGGGTCAAACAGTTCCTCCTCCTCAGTCTTATCGATTGATGGAGAATAGGTCAGAGCTGATGAAGAAATGGTAGAAAAGTATTGCTCCTCTGCCCCCCTGCCCCCTGCTCCCCCTGCCTCCCTTACTCCCCCATCTCCCCATCCCCTCATCTGCTTCAGAGCCAAGAAACATTTGGCATAAGGGAGTTGTTCTCCAAAAACTCTGAGGAAACATTGCACTCGCTGCTCTCTGTGGGGTGCTAGAGACTGAAGTACTTCCTCAATTACTGCAAAGATTATCTCAGCATCAACTATTACATCTGATTCGTGTTGCGTTAAAATCATTAGCTCGTCTTTATTGACGGCACATTTAACCTCGAAGACTTCAGCCGTTGAGACTTCTACAAGCAATTGTTCCTGCAAAGTTTTAGCTAAAAGCTGTAAATCTTCCTGCTGGACTGCTACTTTCATAGAGCTTTCCCGCTGAATTTCTATATTGTTTTGATTATCTTTAAAAGGATGAAATGAACTTTTGAGGTTTTTTGAATGCAAATGCACAGTTGACCCAACCATAGCCTGAAAATCTGAACGAACAACTTTCTAACACACATTCTGAGTTTTCACCAAAATTTAAAAAAGCAATTATTGTTCGCACTGCTACATTTTCACAGCGCAAGATGCAAAATTAAATAATTTGTGTTCAGATATAAATTACAAATAAAAAATGGGAATAATAGAGTGTTTAAGTATTTTCACTGCATTATTTCGTGGCAATTAAATTCACAGGATCTACTGCTCTGCAACTAAAATTTTGCACAGCAGTTGTGACAAATTTATCCAAAGGTTAAAAAAAACGATGCTAGGTCAGAGGGTTTTGACAGAAATGGCAGTTATCTTCTATGCTAGGAAACTTACTGAAGAGATTAATTACATGTTGTGGCTCTGGCACAAACAGGTTGGGTATCGAAATTAATGTGCCTCATTTCCTGAATTAGATAAAATTGATCCGTGAAAAATAAATTTTTATAGCTGCCAAAAGCTTAATTCTGCAATAAAAATGCTGCAAAATATTAATACAGCACTAAGCAAAGGCTTGAAAAGTGTGAATACAAGGTGTATCAATGGATTTATTAGAGTATCAAGTTAAAGAATGGTTTGGGAAGATAGGCATTCCTGTATTGCCTTCCCAACGAATTGACCATCCCACAGATTTGAAACGTTTAAAAATTCGCTTTCCAATTGTACTAAAATCTCAAGTACATGGAGCGGAACGGGCAAAAGCAGGTGGAGTCAGGTTTGCAGAAACGACAATTGATGCGATCGCAGCTGCTCAAAATATCTTTAATTTACCAATCTGGGGCGAGTTGCCAGAAGTTGTGCTGGCAGAATCCCAATACGACGCCAACCAGGAATTTTATCTCGCGGTGGTTTTAGATACTGCTGTTTGCCGACCAGTACTTTTAGGTTGCAAAGAAGCAGACATTGATTGGGAATCGGCTGGGGAAAGAATGCACCATGTTGTCGTGGAACAGGAATTCTCGCCATTTTATGCCCGACGACTGGCTTTGAAAATGGGTTTGCAGGGGACGCTGATGCAGTCGGTAAGCAGCGTTGTCCAGAAGATGTACCAGTTATTTGTGCAAAAAGACCTGGATTTAGTCGAAATCAATCCCTTGGCAGTCAGTGCTACTGGTCAAGTGATGGCTCTTAATGGTAAAGTCAGGGTCAATGAACGGGCAATCAAGCGTCATCCAGACCTCGCCCAGATGGCGGCAAAAATCATCAGTCGTCATACCAGTACTGAAATCGATGGTATATCAGGCGACTGGGATGGTGTGAGAATGCACGGAAAAATTGGTATTTTAGGTAATGGTACTGGTTCAGTAATGGCAACTTTGGATTTAGTCGCTAATGCTGGTGGCAATCCAGGTCTTTGTTTGAATCTACGTCATGCTTTCCTCACAGATACTACACCAACTACTTTCCGCGATCGCTTAGAAACAGGTCTAAAAATCCTGGAGGCTGATAAAAGTATTCAAGTAATATTAATTAACTTCCTGGGTAGCATTCCTCAAACTGAGGAAGTCGTTGAAGTTATAGCCAGAGTTGTGCAGCAAGACAACAGCGAACTTCAATCACAAGTTGTACATTCTAATGGTAGTAAAAGTCGGCAAGAGCAGAATTTTTCACCCTTAGTTGTCCGTCTTGCTGGTTCTGAATTTGATGCTGCAAGAAAGTATTTAGCAACACTAAAAACCCATAAGAATGCGCTCCTCGTAGTAGAAAATTTAGATGAGGCAGTGGCGGCAGCAATTCGTCTGGCTAAACCAACCGCTAATAAGAAGTAGTAAAAATTAAATCAATACGACACTACTGTAAATATGTCGTTTTTATGCCTAATGTCTTAGACCACTAGGTTGCCAAACTTACGGTAATTTTTTATGAACCTAACGCCAGAAAGCAAAGTATTAATTCAAGGCTTTTGTGAATTTATATCAGGCACTCATATTGCTCAAATGAAAGCTTATGGTACGAATTTGGTAGCCGGTGTCAATCCTGGATGTGGTGGACAGGAACTGCATGGACTGCCAGTATTTGACTTAGTAGAGGAGGTAATAGAACAATTTGGAGTAATTGACACGACAATTATCTGTGTAGATCCTTACGACGTTCTAGATGCGGCATTAGAAGCGATCGCATCTCATATTCGCCAGATCATTATTATTACCGCTGGCGTGCCACCGTTGGATATGGTGCAATTACTCCGCAAGGCCGAAGCTTGTGAAACTTTGGTAGTCGGGCCAAATAGTCCGGGAATCATTGTACCGGGTAAAATTCTCTTAGGTACTCAACCTAACGAATTTTATACCCCTGGCCCAGTGGGGATCGTTAGTCGTAGCAGCACCCTCACCTACGAAGTTGCTTACGAATTAACAAAAGCCGGTTTGGGGCAGTCCATTAGTGTCAGTATTGGTAGTGATGCGATCGTTGGTTCCTCCTTTCTCCAATGGCTGCAAATTCTCGACGAGGATGAAACTACAGAGGCGATTGTTTTAGTCGGTCAACCTGGCGGTGGTAGTGAAGAAGCAGCAGCCCGGTACATTACTGAGGCAATTGATAAACCAGTAATTGCATACATTGCAGGTAGACTTGCACCACCAGGAAAAACTTGGCGTCAAACTGGGACTTTAGCAACGGTTATCGGACGCGATCCTAACTTTGGCACAGCCCAAAGTAAATTAGCTGCTTTAAAAGAAGCGCAAGTTCCAGTAGCTGAACGTCCTTCTCAGATTCCAGAATTGTTGAGAAAGGAGATTAATTAATTACAAAAGGCGAAGCAATAATCGAGCTTTGTCTGCCAATTTTAATGCATGAGAATTGCGATCGCTCAGGGGCAAATTTTCTTAGAGGAAAGTAGGCGAACAGGGCATCTACTATTAAACATTTCGAGAAAAGTTTGCCACCTGAGCTTTCATACTTGCAAAATACTTAATATATCACCAGGACGGCGTTGCTGAATTAAAGTATGAATCTGGATGTAGAGACGTAGCACTGCTACGTCTCTACAAGGATTTTGGTATTATGCAAAATCATTTTCATACATGGAATCAGCAACGTCACCAGAACAATTGTCTGAGGACGAACCATTTTTGTCTTGCTATTCATATTACCGCTCAAACCAAAATCAAATATTTAGATCGCGTAGAGCCAGACGAATTTGCTCTAAACGCCTGCGATTAACACCAAGATCCGACTCTCCCACGCGAGCTGCCGAGCGCACATGAATTACCGACTCATTGGGAGGGAAATAAAACTCTACATCATCAATAAATTTGAAGATGCGGCTTTTAGAAAGAGCGTGAATATAATTATCTGTCTGTTCTATAACTTCCGTGCGGGGAACAACGGTGAGAGTTTTTAGTAAGGTTTTTCGTGCTGCATCGCGATCTATATGATAGGCAATTGGGTCAATGGCATGTTTAGGATCACCATCTTGACTCACAACACAGTTGTCTGAAGCCGGACAAGAACTAAGATGACCATTATCAACTCCCAAACCAGAAGAGGCAGCCCAACTGGGGGCAGGAAGTATTAAACTATTAATCAAAGTTAGCAATATTATCAAAGCGATACTCCGCAGGAGTCTCTGCGTGAAGGCTGTTAGGAGACGAGACATTATAAATTTACTCCTTAAGGTTTGAATGGCACTCGATTATTTTCGGTCATTTTGGAGGGAGCGCTGCGAATTGCTGATTCGTCCTATACAGTATCATCCATCCAGCCACATTTTGGGTTTGGCAAGTTATCCCAATGCATTCGCGCCAAACAGTCCTAGTCAAGAAGAGCGCCATATAAAAAAATAGACTCTTGTTAGACTTGTTGTAGAGACAATTATCCAATAAGAATTCTTTTACTATCTTCAGCCATAGCTTAGAAAGCAAATTAAAGCACAATGCAACAACTATTTATGGCAAAGAATTCAAAAAGGTAAAATTATAAAGAACCGTCAGAATGTAATCATGTCAGCTATTCAAACAACTGTGGTTCTTGCGATGACGGGCGATGGAAAAATTAGCGCCGTAGATCCTAAAGCGCCTCGTGATTCCGATCCAGATGATCAAGCACACCTAGAGTATCAAGCCTCCCTTGCCGATTTAGTCCTGGTAGGAGCAGGGACGATTCGGGCTGAGGGGGAAACCTATACAATTCGCAATCCTGAACTATTGGCAGCACGCGAAGTTCGGGGTCAGTCTCCCCAGCCCATTACCTGCGTTGTCTCAGGTTCCCTTGATCTATCGCTGGACTTACCTTTTTTAAGCCAGGACATTGAGCGATGGATATTTACAACACGGACTGGTTTGAAGCGTAATTCTGATGTAACAAGCTTGCAAAAGCTAGCTGAATTAATCGATTTGGGAGAGACAGACCTAGACTGGGATCAAGCCTACAGCTTAATGGCAGAGCGGGGTATTCACAAAGTCATTGTTTTAGGGGGCGGTTCTTTAACAGCTGCTTTACTAAAGGCAGGGCGGATTGACGATTGGTGGTTAACAATTTGGCCCATCATTTATGGAGGAAAGGATGCCCCTACCCCAGTGGAGGGAGAGGGTTTTCTTCCCCAAGCTGCTCCTCATCTCCAACTCGTCGAAACTCGTCAGGTTGGCAGTCAGTTGTTTTTACACTACCGCATACTCAACTGAGAATGCGCTGCCATAATTAAGTGCTGTTATGGTTAAAACTAAAAAGCGCCCTCCCATTGGGAGAGCGCTTTTTAATTTAGCTAAACTCGACTAATTAACCGTTGATAGCAGGAGCGCTGATTGCCACAGGAGCAACATCACCAGCAGC
>NZ_JAYGHD010000125.1:0-10842 GCF_034932245.1 Nostoc sp. UHCC 0251 | reverse complement strand
AAGGGGAAGGGGAAAGGGGAAAGAAAAAACCTTTAACCTTTACCCTTTAACCTTTACCCCAAACCCAATGCCGAGTTAAAAATGCTTAACCGAGCAGTATTGCCTCTGCCCCCCTGCCTCTTATCAGTGGGTTTGCCATTGCAATGTCTGGGCGATCGCTCTGGTGTCTAAAATCCAGCGATCGCCTGGCAGAATACCTCGAACAAAATTTAGCAGTTTGTTTGGGGAAAGGTCGGTTGGTGCTGATTGTGCTTGCTGTAAATCCTGCCACTCTACATCGTAGACATGAGCCACCAAAAACCCGATTACCTGATTTTGCAGTTCGAGAACTAGAACCATTGGCTTTTCTGGTCGTGACTGCCGCTTCAAAAGTGGCGCATAACCAAGCAAATGTTCCAAGTCAACCAGCCGCAGCATCTGTCCTTGCCAATTATAGAAACCTAAAATCCAACTTGGTAAGGCCGGGGCTGGGGAAATTTCTTGGCTAGCAAGATGAATAATGTCCTGTATTGAGTCAAATGGTAGCAATCCACTTCCTTGATTCCCCAAGGAAAAACGGAGAAATCTTTGCCGTTGTTCGCCTGATGTTAGCCCAGGAGGCAAGCTTGGGGTTGTTCCGGGCAACCCCAACTTATCAGCCAATATCTGGCTCATACCAAAAAGAAGTACTTTCAGTGGTTCCTCGTTCGGTGCTACAGGCAAAACAGCCATGTGGCTAACACAGCTTAACTCCGCCACTTGCCGATAAGACCACGGCACCGGACGCACTGCTTCTAAAGGAATATCGATTAAGGCAGGGGGCTTATCCACAGGAATGCCACAAATTTCCCCAGTCCGCGTTTGAGTCAGAAGTAAGAAGCGTCCTGAAGTGTCAACCGCAGAGGGAACTTGATGCGCCTGTTGGCCTTGTACTTGCTGAATGAACTTCTGGCGCAAGTCCACAATCGTAATGGTTTGCGCCCCCAAATCAACCATCCCGATACCACTTTCAACCGTACTGCTAATAGGGGGACAAGCCATCACCTTGAGAACTGCACCAACTGGCAGGGCAAATAAATAGTCTGCGATCGCAAAAACAACGACTCGCAGTGAGTCGCGTTCGCTCACAGCGCCAGATAATCGCTTAAACGGAAAGGGAGTGTTGAGCATAGCAAGGGTAAAGGGGAAAGGGGAAAGGGTAAAGGGGAAAGGGTAAAGGGGAAAGGGTAAAGGGGAAAGGGTAAAGGGTAAAGGGGAAAGGGGGAAGGGGTAAAGGGGAAAGGGGGAAGGGGTAAAGGGGAAAGGGTAAAGGGGAAAGGGTGCAAGCCCCTAAATTTTATTTATGGAGGGGAAAAAGATTCAATTCCAGACGGCTTTGTTGCGCGAGAATTGAGGCATCCTTACTTCAAGCCCCTAACTAAAGTTAGGGGGTTCCCTTTCCCCTTTCCCCTTTAACCTTTTCCCTGCCCGAAGGGCATTGACTGATTTATAGATTGAATTTGATTAGATAGCATACGGCTCAACTCTATAGCTTGATTAGAAAGTTGTGTATAAGTTGGTTGGTCTAGATAGCCCACTTCTAACGCTACTCTTAAAAGACTGCGAACTTCACCGGCAGACCCTTTAGCAATATTTAGAAAGTTTAAGTATTCTTTGCGAGAATATCGTTCAAATCCTTCTGCAATATTTGTAGGTATTGATACGGTTGCACGTCTTAACTGATCTCTTAAACCAAAGTCTTTACTCAGTTCACCTTCCTTAGTTCTTAAGTATATTTGCTTAACTAAGTCAATACCTTTTTGCCATACTTTTAAATCCTCAAAAGTTTCAATTTTTTTCCTTTCCATTCCTTCCCTTCCCCCTTACCCTTTCCCCCTTCCCCTTTCCCCTTTACCCATTAACCAGTTCAGCGATCGCGGCTAGAAAGCTCTGTTCTGAATAGGGTTTGGTCATGTAAGCTTTCGCCCCTAGAGCTAAAGCTAATTGGCGGTGCTTTTGTCCGCTACGAGTAGTCAGCATCACCACAGGAATCCCGGACAAACGCTCGTCTTGGCGATGGTGTTCTAAAAACTCAAATCCATTCATACGCGGCATTTCAATGTCACAAATCACTAAATCGACATCACTGTGTTGCACCAATTGAGCGATCGCCTCTCGACCATCGCCTGCTTGCAACACTTGATAATCGGCTTTTTGGAGCGTCTGCACCAAACTTTGCCTTTGGACAACCGAATCTTCCACGACTAACACTGTCAGTCGGTTAGGTTGAGCAACGGCTGTATTGACTTCCATCGGCTGTTGCTGCGGTTGCGTTATAGTTGCGGATTGCTGTGCCTCTAGAGCAAGAACAGGCTCAGGCGCGGGCAATATTGCAAGACTTGATGTCGGGGAAGTCGGCATCATATCTGTCTCCCAAGTTTGCCGAACTAACTCCAACGGGTCAACGATTAGGGTCAGACTACCATTGCCTAACACGCTGTAGCCTTGGATGTAACTAGGTAAAGTCAAGACTCTGCCGAGGGATTTAATTACTAATTCCTGCTCGACTAAAATCTGATCGACTTGCAAACACAGGTATTGATGCTCTGTTTCCAACAGCAACAGAGGTTCGACGGTGTTCCGTTGTTTGACTGGAAAAGGACTTAGGTTTAAATTGTGGTCTTGGGTGAATAAAGGGTATTTGTAATCCAGCAAATTCGCAAGCGAGCGGATGGGAACTAGTTGCTGATTTTGCCCTTCTCCCCACTGCCAAAATTTTTGGCTGCCTTGCCCGTGTAAAGATTGCTGGACTTGAATCTGCTCTGGCTGCGGTAATAAAACCTGGCTAACTCCTTCAGACAGCAAGCCATAAGTAATACCTTGAGATTGACAAACGAGCAAGCGTGCCGTTGTCAAGCTCAGGGGCAATTGCAGCATGAAGGTGGTTCCCTGCCCTGAAAGCGATCGCACCACAATCGAACCTTGTAAAGCTTGCAATTGAGTGCGAACCACATCTAAGCCAATACCACGGCCAGATAACTCACCAACCTGGTTGGCGGTAGAAAAGCCTGGTTCAAATAATAACTCTGCCAGTTGGTCTTCTGAGGCGTAGGCGGCTTGTTCGGGAGTCAGCAGGTGTTTTTCTATAGCTCGCTGACGAATGGATTCCCAGTTAAAGCCTCGACCATCATCCCGTACTTCAATAGTAGTGCGGTTGCCTTGATGATAGGCTTTAATTGTAATTGTTCCGGTTTCTGGTTTACCCTGCTGGCGGCGGGTTTCTACCGGTTCAATGCCGTGATCGAAGGCATTGCGAATCATGTGCAGCAAGGGATCGTACAACTGCTCAGAAATGGCTTTATCCACCAGTACTTTCGTACCGCCAAGCTTGAGTTCAACAGGCTTATGATAAGTTGCTACCATCTGTTGCAGGAGGCGGGGTAATCGATTCAACACTGTTCCCAGTGGCACCATTCTGGCTTGCAGCAAATCTTCTTGCGCTCCTGAAAGCAGTTGCTTGCGCTTTCCGAGACTGAAGCGAGATTGCTGAACTAAGCCATTAACAGCCTCAATCTGTTCTCCTAATTGCACCATGTCTTCTGTAAGATTTTGCAGGAGAATGTGCAACTCGCTATAGTTATCCATTTCTAAGGCATCAAAATTGGATTGTGCCTCGGTAGCAGAGATAACTCGTGGAGATCCATGTATATGTCGCTGCTTGCGTTCGGGAAGCAGCAGATGTCGATCTGACCAAGTAAAAACTTTACTAAGTTGTTGTTGACAGTACAAAAACTGTAATAGAGTGTCTTGAGCTGCTTTGTGGATGTGGTTAGATTGCAGGTTTTGTTGGTTTTCGCTGATTAGCAATTCCCCAATTGTATGGCTGAGGCGATCGAGCTGTTCGATCGCGACTCGGATACTGGGAAGTGATGCCGATGACTGAGCCTGGAGGCTTGGTGCTGGTGGTGGAGAAGCTGGCCGATCTGAGTCTGTGTATCGGCAGGATGTCTGTGGATCTCCGATCCAGATTGACTGTAAAATCCGATCTATGGGAGAGGGGGCTACTACCGAATCCTGAGAAATAGGTGCCAGTACCTCCGGTGTTTTCGGTAGGGAGTTATCAGTTCGCTTCGGGAAAAACGACCAAATTGATTCCGCTTCGCTGGCACTGAGGAGGGGGGATGGCTTATTCTCAGTTGTAGTCGTTTGTGTTGGTTGGGCAGCGATCGCAACTGGCTGCTCTTGCGGTTCTGGGATAGGAGTAATTAGCCCTGCCCATTCTCGCAATTGTGGAGATATTTCTCCCCCTTGAGTGCGATCGCCTGCAAGTACTGCTATTTGAGCTGCTTTAAAATTTTCTAAAGCCGCCTGAGCGATTTGCAATACTTTGTCTGGATGTGCTTTGAGCGCGTTTAGGGTCGCCTGGGCAATTTCTTCTAATCCCGATAAGCCATAAGATGCTGCTAGTTCGACAAAAAATTCGGCTTGGGAGTTGAGTGTTGTTTGGATTTGTTGCGGATTTTGGCTTTGAATGTCAGTTTCCATCTGTTGCAAATCCTGGAGTACACTCCCGGAAAAGATTGACTCTACGACATCAAAGCCAAGTTCTTCCGAACTGGGAAGCGGAGCCTCACGACCAAAAAAGTCGCCTAGTTTATGTTGAAGTTGGGCAAAGATTGAGGCAGTGCGATCGAGTATTTCTGCCTCATTGCAGGATAAGCCCATCAAAGCTGCACTCAATGGAGTTCGCAGGCACTCATAAGCATCTAGAAGCAAAGCACCCAATTCTGGATCGATTTCCAGTTCTGGAGCGTATAACGCTTGGAATACATCTTCCAAATGATGGGCAATTGTCTGAATAGTTTCTTGCCCAACACTGGCAGCACTCCCTTTGATAGTATGTGCGCTTCGCATCAAGGCATGAACTTTTTCTATTGTTTTTTCATCAAGTAAACCGATCAGATTCTGCTCAATGGTTTGCAACAACTCTGCCGCTTCCGCAAGAAAAGCCTGCTCTTGATTACTGGGATCGGGGTTCATAACACAATACGCTTGGTGTTAAGGAGATTTATCTGTTAAGGCAGGGGGGCAATACGGTTAGGATAAGCATTTTGAACTCAGAATTGGGTTTGGGGAAAAGGTTAAAGGGTAAGGGTTAAAGGTTTTTTTCCCCTTTCCCTTTCCCCCTTTCCCTTTCCCCTCCCTGTTCCCGCACGGAACAGGCTAGTCAACTTTGAACTGGCTAACGCTGGTTTCCAGTTGTTGTGAAGTCATCCGTAGTTCCTCAAAAGACTCGGAAATGTGGATGGCACTTTCTGAAGTCTTGCGGGCGATCGCCGAAACATCCATCATCGCCTCTGTCAACATCTGAGATTGCTGACTTTGATGGGAAACTGCTTGGGTAATTCCTTGTACTAGTCCACCAATTTCGTTGGTAGCTACTACAATCGCACTCAGGGAATGACGAGTCTCATCGATCAAGTTCGAGCCTTGGACAACTTGGCTAATCCCTATTTCCATTGCTTCGGTAACTTCGTTGGTGCCAGCTTGAATTTCTTGCACGAGTCGCTCAATTTCTGTGGTGGCACTAGCGGACTGATAAGCCAGAGAACGAACTTCATCTGCAACCACCGCAAAGCCTTTGCCATACTCTCCCGCACGGGTAGCCTCGATCGCAGCATTGAGTGCCAGCAAATTAGTTTGAGTGGCAAAGTTTTCAATCAGACTCACTACTTTCGAGATTTTCTGAGAAGCTTCACCGAGGCGTTTAATCTTCTTCGCTGTTTCGGAGACGGTTTCCCGAATCTCCAAAATGCCATCTACGGTTCTTTCCATCAGGGAATCACCAGCTTGGACGGTGTTATTAGCTCTTTGCACCGCCTGTCCGACTTTTTGAGCATCAGCAGCGACTATCTGGGTGGAAGTTACCATCATTTGTAATTGTTCCAGAGCGTGTTCGAGCCGTTCTGCCTGCTGTTGAGCTTGGTCAGATAGTTTCACTACTGAGATTGTGTTATCGCTGGAAGTTTCACTCACCCTGCCAGCAGCAATCTGCACTTGTCGCACTAAATCTCGCAAACTTTGGATCGTAGTATTGTAACCATCGGCGATCGTCCCAATTTCATCTTCAGATAGGGGCGCTCGAACGGTAAGATCGCCTCTGAAGGATGGTTCCAAAGCCATGAGAACGCGGATTGCTCCTTGTTGGAGTTTTTCGCGGGCGGTGCGTTCGCGCTCTGCTGCTTCTGCTAGTTGCTGCTCTTGAGTACGCACCTGTGTTAGGTAGTCTGCAAGATTGAGGGCAATACCAATCTGGACGCTGGCTTGGTTGAGAACATCTTCCTCGGATTGCTCCCACTGGCGCGATGCACTATTTTGATAAACTCCCATCAGCCCCCATAGCCGATTTTCTTGAAAAATCGGAGAAATCATGTAGGCTTTAGTTCCCCACATCTCTAACAATTGGATGTGACATTCGTCATGACCGACACTATATATATTGTCAACCCGCAAACTTTCTTTGCGGACATAACGCCCTCCTTGGTTGTACTGGAGATAGGTATCTCTAACTTTGGCAAGGCTAGTTCCTACCAGCTTAGGCCAATCCCCAGTCACAGACTCAACTACAAATTCTCCAGACCAATCAGGCTCAAAACGATAAACTCCAACTCGATCTACTTTCAGCAGTTGACGAAGTTCGTGGGTGGCAAACTGGATAAATTCCAGAACATTACCATGACTTTGGGCCATCTCTGTTAACCGACTTGGCAGGCGATAGGAAAATCGGGCGTTTGCTACTTCCCGTTCTGCCAGTTTGATCAGTTCCTCATTCTTGGTTAAGGTTTGTTGTAAGTATTGCGATTGTTGGACGGCAACCCCAAACTGCGTGCCGATTTTCGCTACCAAGTTGACTTCATTCTCTTGCCATTGCCGCGGCCCGCTATTTTGGTAAGCTCCTAACAAACCCCAGAGCTTGTTTCCGGCAATAATCGGGGTGATGATATAGGCTCTAATCTGAAATTGCTCGAGAATTTTCAAGTGGCACTGGGCATGGCCAGCAGTGTAAACGTCATTAATCACAAACGTCTCGTTGTTGCGATAGCGTCCACCTTGGGTTTGTTGTAGGTGTTCGTCTTCCCATATAGTCCTGATATCGGGGCCAACCAAAGCCACCCATTCACGACTTACAGATTCGGCAATAAACTCCCCACCCCAATCTGGATTGAAGCGATACACTGCTAGACGATCGCATTCTAAATGCGATCGCAATTCTGGTAGGGCATTGCGGAAAATTGTATCTAGCTCTTGAACTTGGCGAATTTTTTCTGACAGCCGTGTTAATGCTCGTTCCCCTTCTGCGGTTCTGGCTAACTCTGCATTCTTCTTCTTGAGCTGTTCGATATACTTAACCTGTTGCAAGCCTATACCCATTTGCACAGCTAATTTTCGCAACAGTTGCACATCCTTAGATTTCCACTCACGAGGGCCAGTATTTTGGTATGCTCCGATAAAGCCCCAGAGTTTGTTTCCAATAAAGATCGGAGCGATCGCGTAAGCCTTGGCCTGGATTTTTTCTAATATCTCTACGTAGCACTGAACGTGACCGGCAGTGGAGATATCATTGACAACAAAGGTTTCATGATTGCGATAGCGTCCGCCCTGAGTTTCTTGTAAGTGATCGTCCATCCAAATCGTTTTGATGTCGGAATCAGTTAAAGACAACCATTTATCTTTTACGGATTCGGCAACAAACTCCACACTCCAGTCGGGATGAAAGCGAAATACTGCTAGGCGATCGCACTGTAGTTGTTTGCGTAAACTTGGCAGCACATTCAGGAAAATTGTATCTGCCTCTTGAGCTTGGCGGATTTTTTCCACCATCCCTGTCAGCACTTGTTCCTCTTCTGCTGCCCGCGCCAACTCTGCATTCTTCGTTTTCAGTTCTTCAATGTACTCGGCTTGCTGCACGCTTAAACCCAACTGAATGCCCAATTTGGTCAGCAATCGCACTTCCTCGGAATTCCACTGGCGCGGGCCGCTATTTTGGTAAGCTCCTAGCAAACCCCAAAGTTTGTTTCCAGCAAAAATTGGGGCGATGGTGTAGGCTTTAACCTGGAACTGCTCAAGTATGTCGATGTGGCACTGGGCATGACCAACAGTATAGATATCATTGACGACAAAAGTTTCATTATTGCGATAGCGTCCGCCTTGGGTTTGCTGTAGGTGTTCGTCTTCCCATACAGTCTTGATATCGGGGCCAACCAGAGACACCCAGTCAGTTCCTACAGATTCAGCCATAAATTCACCACTCCAGTCAGAGTTGAAGCGATATATTGCTAGGCGATCGCATTTTAACAACTGCCGCAATTCTGCCAAGGTAGTGCGGTAAATTGTTTCTGGGTGTTGGGAATGAAGCATTCTCTCCGTCATTCGGGCGATGGCGTGTTCTACTTCAGCTACTTGGGTCATTTCGATATTTTTTAACCGTAGCTGTTCGATATATTCAGCTTGCTGGAGGGCAATGCTCAACGGTTCGCTAATCTGCAACAAAGCACCGGTCTCTTCCTCAGTCCATTTCCGCACATCAGAATTCTGATAGGCTGCTAACAAACCCCAAAGATTACCAGCGCGGAAGATGGGAACAATGATGTATGCTTTGGCTTGGAACTTCTCTAAAGTTTCTAAATAGCAAGGTGAAAAACCAGCAGCAGAAATATCGTTGACTTTACGGAAGCGCGTTCCTTTGGTGTACACTCCACCCTGCGTTTCCTTGAGATAGGTATCGGCATCAGGTTTAACAGGGGAGCCATAATCCTTAATATTGCAACGCTCTGAAGACATCAGACCTGTTTTTAAAATGCTGTCTTGTTCCTGCATCTCCACCAGTGACGACCAACCAGCAGCCACAGATTCAGCGATAACTTCTCCACTCCAGTCTGGATGAAATTGATAAACGACAACGCGATCGCATTTTAAAAATCGCCGCAACTCTTGGGTCGTAATCCGGAAAAGGGTGCGAAGATCCGTTGCTTGTCCAATCTTTTCAATGATGCCGAAAACAGTACGTTCTCGTTCAACAAGTTTGGCTGACTCCTCAGAGCGGTGATAAAGTTGTTGCTGATATTGCACCTGTTGAATAGTAATACTAGACAAAGTTGCAACCTGCACCATTAGGCGAACTTCACTATCTTTCCACTGACGAGGCTGAGAATTTTGATAAGCAGCCAGCAAGCCCCACAACTTTTCTCCCTGGAAGATGGCAACAATAATGTATCCTTTGGCTTGATAAGCTTCTAAAACTTTGATATAGCAGTCAGAAAAACCAGCACTGTAAATATCATTAGTGACTCGATAAATCTGTCCGCGATGGAAATTTTTGCCTTGGGTATGCTGAATGTAGCTATCTGCACTGTGCGATCGCCCTGTTGTCCCAGCCAATCCGCCTTCGTCTGCAAGGTTCCTCACACTGCAATAGTTAACGTTATTAACAATTGCTGGATTGTTTCGCTGTTCTTCTAATAGAGAAACCCACTCAGATCCAACAGATTCAGCAATAAATTCCCCACTCCAATCTGGCTGGAAACGATAAATTGCGACGCGATCACATTTTAGTGACTGTCGCACTTCTTGGGTGGCAACGCGAAAGATGGTATCCAAATCTTTGGACTGGAGAATTTTATTCGCTACACCGACCAGGATTTGGTCTTTTTCCACTTCTTGTTGCAACGCAGCCTGGATTGCGGCAACTTGCAGTTGCGCTTCTAATTCCTGCTCGATTAATTTTAGTAACTGAATTTCAGCATTCTGCCACTGGCGGGTAGCAGCGCATTGCTGCACTACCAACAAACCCCAAACCCCATCTTTTGTTAAGATTGGCAAGCTCAAAGAAGCTCTTACCTGAAACCGATCCACAAGCTGCTTTTGGTAAGGAGACAAGCTAGCAGTATGAGTATCTGCGATCGCGACTAATTTTTCTTGTTGATAAACCTTGGCAGAACCTAACCCAAAAGTGATGGCGGGCAGTTTTTCCTTCAGCATTGGGGTAAAGCCATCCCTCATCGCCTCCGCAACAACTATCCCCAGCGTCGGATTCGTAAACTCATACAGCACCACGCGATCGGCTTGCAGGGCGCTTTGTACCTCCATGACAACAGTGGTGAGCAAGCTATCTAGATCGGAGAATTGGCGGATTTTGCTAGCGATCGCTTGTACTTGCTCTACCTCTAATCCATCTCCTCCGTCTTGATATGGCAACACACTTAGCAGTTCTTTTAACTTGCGGATTCTCTCTCGCAACGGCCCTGTTTCCACCCAATCAGCTTGATCCAGTTCATTTCGCAATTCTTCTAGAGCAGAGGTGATTTGCTGTTTTGCTGGTACATCAACGGTATGCCCGTTATCGGTTTCCTTATAACCGTTGCTGAAATTTGACTGAGGTTGGCTAGGTCTAAGATTGTGTTGCGCTACCATGATCTTTCTTGCTATGAAGGTTGTCGGAGTTAATAAGTAGAATGCAGAGTAAACTTCTTGCAGAAGTCGGGAAAAGGGTAAAGGGATAAGAAATAGGGTTAAAGGTTAAAGGGGAAAGGGAAAAGGAATGAACAAGTCGCCCACGTTAGCGTAGCGGCATGAAGTGCGGGGCGAGGTTTTTACCTCCCAATAATACAAGGATTATTTCGCACACGAGGGCGAGGTTTTTACCTTTCCCCCTTCCCCCTTCCCCCTTCCCCTTCTTGATAAAAAAACCCTTTCCCCCAAGAGTGCAAAACTATTTTTGCAAGAGGTCTAGTAGTTCGCCAAGTGAACTTGGCGGGGTAAAGGGTAAGGGAGAAGGGGGAAAGGTTTTAAATCCCTTACCCTTTCCCCTTTCCCCTTTCCCCAGAC
>NZ_JAYGHD010000124.1:0-11183 GCF_034932245.1 Nostoc sp. UHCC 0251 | reverse complement strand
ACGCCTTTACGTTGATACACAAGATGATTACTTTGTACAGTGCGTAAGTCCTATATATATATGGTATGGATGTCGATGTTAATAGATTAATGTCGCCAATTTGGTCAGTGCTTTTTTAAGCACTGTCATAAATCAAGCCAGCATCTATCTACCGAAATATCTCCTGAGAATGTCTCCATTTGGCAGCATTGCAATTGCCAATTCTCTTACCAAGCATTATTCTGGTTTCTTTAATATTAGGGAATTCCAAAAAACAAATTATCCAATTTTTAGAATCACAACAACTTTTCCTCCCCCTGCTCCCCTGCCCTAACTTAGGTTTTCTCTAACTGTAATACTTCTAATGCAGGACTACGCTTTGCCCAATTTATGTTCTGTTTACAATTTATTCTTCTTTATGATTCCAATACATCTGTCTTCAGTAGGGTAAAACGTTAAATGTACATTTGATAATCTTGCTAATGAAATTGATTAATTGCAATTGGAGTTAATAATGACATTTACACAAACTAGCGATCCAACTATTCGTGAACATGTTCAAGCTTGGCAAAAGTTGGATGTGGATAAACAACTGGCTTTATTTTGGTTCATTTACAAAGAAATGGGTGGCTCAATTACACCAGCTGCTCCTGGTGCTAGCACTGTTTCCCCAGAAATCGCTGAAGGTTTGTTTAACCAAGTTAAAGAATTATCTCACGAACAACAATTACAAGTTCAGCGTGACTTGATTAACAAAGTAGATACCCAAATTTCTCGTGAATACGGTTCTTTAGGTGATACCACTAAGCTACTATTTTGGTATCGATTATCTCAAGGTATGGATACTGGTACTATCATTCCTGTACCTTCTGACTATGAACTTCCCTCAGAGTGTCAAGCGTTGTTTGGCAGAATTCAAGGATTAGAGTTTGAGCAACAGATTACTCTTTTCCGTGATTATGTTTCGCCAATGGGTGCCGAAGCTAAAGCTGGTGCTGAAATTTAGCATTTTTGCAGTTGTTTAGCTTGCTTCAGGCTACCTTTTTAGTCCCAGAATGAGGATGGCTGTTATACCAAGTTCATTTGGTAGTAGTAGAAGAATTCAAGAATCATAATATCTTTACTCTCCACTAGGTTTAGGTGATTGGTGTTAACGTAGCCTTACCAACTCTAGCCTGCGGTATGCAGCATAGTCCTCATGAAAAGGGCAAGAATATTATATCCCTTTTGTTAAAGCTTCCCATATTCGCCAGTCGCTTAATATAAAGTTAAGTTTTGATGACTGGCGTCTATATTTTTTCTGATAAATAAATACAGAGTCAAAACTAAAACTCTTACTCTGTGTTCATCTATGCCCTTAGTCCAGTTGCACCCTATAGTCGTAACGCCCTTTATTTTGTACTCAATATAGTAAAAGTAATTATATTTAAAATAATCTACCTTTTGGTTGGTTTAAATATGCTTTAATTGTATTAAAAGTATATCTTTGTGTAGTGTTTTATCTAAAGTTATATCTTTAAAATGGATAGAGATTATAAGAAGGATAGACAGGACTTTTTTCATTGGAGATTTAATTCTTTTTTATATTTAATACCAAATTAAATCTATAATGAACACAAAAGGATAGCTAATTTAGCATAGGTTATTATGGCTGATAAACATCTTGAGCGATAAAACCTATATAGATAGTTTTAGTTTTTAATGCTTTAAATAGAGGCTATGCCGACGGTAGTATACTCCTACGCTAAAGAATATCTAAAACTTATTTAATACTTAAGATATGATACAGTACCCACTAATAGAATAGATACACTACTAACATAAATTCCTGCACGCTTGAGTCATAAAAAATTAGTATTAATCCCTAAAATGACATCTATTTGCTTGGTGTGGATTGTTTACAAGCAAAGCGAGAATCAAGTTTCTTCAAGGCAGGATTACAACTTTCATTTGATATTTTTTTAATTAATTAAGTAGTTAAGTACTTTGAGGTGTTTATGACTTCTACAAACGTCAATTTTTTAGAACAAAGCGTATCAAAATTTCAGAATTTGGATATAGACGATCGCCTGACGGTTCTAGCGTTACTGTATACTGAAATTGCTGATGAAATTCCAGCGTTGGCTTTGCCCGCCGCAGGCATCGCTCTTAATGATGTGCCAAACGAAAAGACTGCCAATTTAGTTGCACAAATTCAAAACCTACCACAGGCAGAACAGCTTTTTGCTTTGCGTCAGTTGCTAAACCAAGATAAAGCAGAGGAAACAGCAATTCCTACTGAAGAGTATACTTCAATGAACGCCGATGATAAATTAGCTTTTTGGTATCAATTAGCCCAAAACTTGGGAACTACAATCATTGGTGTACCAGATGACTATATACCTTCTGAAAAAGCTACAGAAGTAGTAGATTTACTTAACACACCAAACATTGAGGATTTAGTGACTTTCTTCAAGCGGGTGCTGTAAAACTTTTGATTTAACAATCAAAGGTGGGGTTATGCCTCACCTTTATTTTTATAACAATTTTCAGGTAAATAGACCACGCTCTACAGGCAACAGCTTAATCGTTACTTATAACAACTTCATCTGTAGTAACTCCAGCTTCAGAAACGATAACAAATGCTTAAGCCATATTAACTACATCTTAAGCTTTACTTGTGAAAAATTTAACGTTTGTACACCGTAGCTTCCCGCATCGGAAAGGGGGTTAGGGAGTTAGGTTTTTCGTGGACTTTTCCACATAACGTGGAAAGTCAGAGTAACAAGAGGGATGTCTGATAGGACAAGGTGAAGTTTTTTACTGTAAAATCAAACAGCGATCGCTCTCCTAAATACTGTCTTATTGTAAAAATTAACAAAATAATGCGATCGCTACCATTATCTTTTAGTAGCTCAACATTACCATTGCGAACTCGATAGTTTAAGGGAAATTGAATTTACCACTACTCAACTAAAAATTTCACAAAATCTCTGACAACTTTACCACCAGAGTATTTGCTAAATCCAATAACCTGATGTCGTCATCTGTATCAATAGTATTTTCTTCACCAGCTAACAGATTTATTACAGCAGATAACCTCTCATTAGTCTCAGTAATTCTCCACGATTCTTCTAAGTTTACGGCAAAATCAAACAGCGATCGCTCTCCTAAATGCTCTCTTACTTTCACCGCTACGCTATCATGACTTACCAAAAATTCTTTAATAGCATCTAATTGAGAATTACCTAATATTTCATCATGTCCCCACGTTTCTAGCCAGTCTCCCTCCACATCTTCAACGTAAATATTGACAAAATCAACACCATAAGTTAGCCAGTTCTGCTGCATTTGTCGCGCTGTTGCTAAAGCTTCAGCAAATGTATCTACTTGATTGTTGCAGTGAGTTTCTCTTTTGTTAGCCATAAAAGCTCTAATTAGCACGTAAGTATATAGGCTAGACACAAACCTGAAATATGAAATTCCTGAAAAGTCACGAAAACTTTAAATATTTGCCACCAGAAAGGTAATCACTGTTATACAGGGCCACGTTGACTAACTGGTTGACAAAATTAGCATCCTTGGGATTGTAACTTAAGAACAATCCTCTCTCTATTTCCCACGATCGCAGTGTATTTTGCCAAGCTTGGTACTTTTGGTGATTAAGTTCTTCAGAGACACTGGTAATTTGAATACAAAGTGGTTGATTGTTACGACTGCTAACAATTAGGTCTGTTGCCATCGATAGGTCGGCGATATAGCGCTGCCAAAAACTACCTTCTCGACTGACGACATCTTGGGCTATTGATTTAATGATATCATCATCAACCTGATTAAATTCGCCTGCCATCAATTTTTGTTTCCAAATATAAAACTTGGAGTCACTTGCATTAAACCATCTAGGAAACAGATAACCATACCAATATCTCTCAATCGGCGTCATTTGCTCGAACTTTGCTTTTTGTTCTTCTGAAGGTAAGGATTTGATTATCAGCCAAATTGTGGAATCTGTAATTACCTCTAGTAGAAAGGCAATGACAAAGGGTTTTGCAGTCAGGGAACCTGGCTTGATGTTCTTTACCCAACGATTGATTTCATCTAATCTTCTCGCTAAATTAGGATCTATCGAGGAGGCTTGCTCGATAAGGGACTTTAGCTTATACTTAATCTCTTTTGCTTGCAAACGACGCCCTACTTCCAGAAGATAACGCTTTTTTACACATTTAATAACTAAATCTTAACTTGAAAATGTCCCTCGTTAATTTCCTGATGTGATTAAATATTCTCTAGGTAGATGCTTTTTGCACGTAAAACCTCACGCAGTCGCTTGTTGGGCGCGTAAACTTTCTTGTTCTAGCTAGTCATTAAAATGATAGTATTAATTGATTTTCAGTAGTGAAGAATCTTAATTTACCTTCATAAACTCCCAAATTAAGTTCTAACTGCTGACTCCACAAACGTCCATCAGTGGTGGGTTGGATTTTCTGATACTTCCCATCAAGTAAATAAAATCCCTGGAGTTCCATTGTTACACGGTCAAACCAGAATTGACATTTCCCGCGAGAAATTGACGGGGATTCTTGGCAGGGGTGCAAGGCCTTCATACGTGTCAACTTAATGTAAACCAATGTCCCGCAAGGAACTGAAGTTCCTTGCTCATAGCAAAAGTCATCTAAAGATGAGTAAAATAGCCCTAAAATTTGAGTCTACTTCAGTAGACTTAAGCTATTAGCCAGAGAATTTATTCTCTGGCGGGTGAGGAGGACAACACTGAAGGGATTTCTAGCTTAAGTTTACAGCAATGCAAGGTCTTGCGCCCCTACGACCACGAATCTTTTAGCTACTGCTAGGAGTAAACTAGAACTGCATGAAATAACATCAGAGATTAATTCTACAGTAGCAGGTTCAGACATCAGCGATCGCCCCGCAATTATACGTTAATTTTACTGAAAATTCGGTAACTTGCAGATGCTTTTAAGAACTTGTAACAACTTAATTGCACCGGGAGATTCAGTCAGATTTAATAATGGCATCAACTGATAAATTGGCTGAACTTCATGTCTTAAATAAACAAATTGATAAAGCTGTCCGTTAGTTACCAAACCCCAAACTGATGACTGCTGCTCTAAACTCTTAAAAGCATAAGTGAGTAATTGAGGCAAACCCTCAATCACATTGACCGAACTATTTTTTGTTTCAATTACTAGAACCCAAAATGGCGGCGCAATATTACTTTGAGGATTGTTGATTGCTAAAATATCCATCCGCCCGGTAATTCTTCTGTCTTCATCTTCGACTGCGATCGCAATGCTATCTTCCATTGTCAACCGAATCGGCACATCGTAAAATCCAGCTAGCCGCATGAAGGGTGCGATCGTTAGAAATTTAACCAACCCTTCAGAGATTTTACCAAGCCTGAGATAACGACGGAAGTCGTTTCTAATTCGCAATAAATCTTGCTGTTCAAACTCTGTCAACGGTTCTAAATTTAAGAAGTCTGTGAATGAACCATCTGAAAGTTCTTCTAGTTTGAGAAAGCGATGAACATCGTTGAGAGATAAGCTGCTAGCTTCGACGGTGAGCGTCATAATTTCAGGCTTTACTTGTCAAGACTACTTATATTTTGCAACATTGGCGGTAGATAGGTTGCAATGTAACCTCTTTAACTTTCTTGATCGCTTGCTTTTGCTAGATGAAAATCAATGTAAACTAAATAACTCGGCAATTCCTATCTAGCTTAACGAAAATCTAAACACTGTCTAGCACAACTGGGCTAAGAATAGTTTTTAATCACAATAGCGATCGCACTCATAATTAACCATGTCTCAACCAACTATAGAATCAATCCTACAAGAGAATCGCCTGTTTCATCCTACCTCGGAATTCTCACAGAATGCCCATATCAAAAGTCTGGAAGAGTATCAGCGCCTCTACGACAAAGCCAAAGCTGATCCACAGCAATTTTGGGCAGATTTGGCGGGAACAGAATTAGAATGGTTCCAAAAATGGGACACGGTATTAGATTGGCAACCACCTTTTGCTAAGTGGTTCGTTGGCGGTAAGATGAATATTTCTTACAACTGCCTTGACAGACATCTCACTACTTGGCGCAAAAATAAAGCAGCATTGATTTGGGAAGGGGAACCAGGTGATTCGCGTACCCTTACCTATGCCCAACTGCACCGGGAAGTTTGCCAGTTCGCTAACGTATTGAAGCAACTGGGTGTAGAAAAAGGCGATCGCGTTGGTATTTATATGCCAATGATTCCTGAAGCTGCGATCGCAATGTTAGCCTGTGCCCGAATTGGCGCACCCCACAGTGTGGTATTTGGTGGTTTTAGTGCCGAAGCTTTGCGCGATCGCTTAGTTGATGCCACAGCTAAACTAGTAATCACGGCTGATGGTGGTTGGCGCAAAGATGCGATCGTTCCTCTTAAGGCACAGGTAGACAAAGCCTTAGCTGATGGTGCTGTTCCCAGTGTTGAACATGTCCTCGTTGTCAAGCGCACTGGACAGGAAACTTATATGCAGTTGGGAGGACGCGATCATTGGTGGCATGATTTGCAAAAAGGAGTATCAGCAGATTGTCCCGCCGAACCGATGGACAGCGAAGATATGCTGTTTGTTCTCTACACTTCTGGCAGCACCGGGAAACCGAAGGGCGTAGTGCATACAACTGCTGGTTATAATTTGTATACCCACATCACCACCAAGTGGATCTTTGACCTGCAAGACACAGATGTATACTGGTGTACCGCAGATGTAGGTTGGATTACGGGACACAGCTACATAGTTTACGGCCCGCTTTCCAACGGTGCAACAACTATCATGTATGAAGGTGCGCCCCGTGCTTCTAATCCTGGCTGTTTCTGGGATGTAATTGAAAAATACGGCGTTAACATTTTTTATACTGCACCTACGGCAATTCGGGCATTTATTAAGATGGGCGAACAACATCCCAACGCGCGAAACCTTTCTTCGTTGCGTTTGTTGGGAACCGTCGGCGAACCAATTAACCCAGAAGCTTGGATGTGGTATCAGAAAGTAATTGGTGGCGATCGCTGTCCAATTGTTGATACTTGGTGGCAAACGGAAACTGGCGGTATCATGATTACACCGTTACCAGGAGCAATTCCCACCAAACCCGGTTCTGCAACTCTTCCCTTCCCCGGAATTATTGCAGATGTCGTAGATTTGGAAGGAAACACCGTACCCAATAACGAAGGCGGCTATCTAGCAGTGCGACATCCTTGGCCAGGAATGATGCGGACAGTCTACGGCGATCCAGAACGTTTCCGCCGCACCTATTGGGAACATATCCCGCCCCAAGATGGTAACTATACTTACTTTGCTGGTGATGGCGCAAGACAAGATGAAGACGGCTACTTTTGGGTAATGGGTCGTGTGGATGACGTACTGAATGTATCAGGACATCGACTCGGTACAATGGAAGTAGAATCAGCCTTAGTTTCGCACCCAGCAGTTGCAGAAGCGGCAGTAGTGGGTAAACCTGATGAACTCAAAGGTGAAGAAGTAGTTGCTTTTGTGACTTTAGAAGGTACTTATCAGGGAAGTGAGGAACTGAGTAAAGAACTCAAGCAGCACGTTGTCAAAGAAATCGGTGCGATCGCTCGTCCCGGAGAAATTCGCTTTACAGACTCTTTGCCTAAAACGCGATCGGGTAAGATTATGCGGCGCTTGCTGCGGAATCTAGCTGCCGGGCAAGAAGTCTCTGGTGACACTTCGACATTGGAAGATAGAAGCGTCTTGGATAAATTACGGGAAGGCGTGTAAGTTATTACAAATGAGGTTAATAGGGGCGCATGTATGTGCGCCCTTACTGTCTTCCTACTGATGTATTACGCGATAACGCACCTCAATTTATGATAAAGATTTAGAACATTATTGAGGCATTCAGGGCGATGAACGTAAAGCGCAAACTGAAATCAGCATTTGTTCAATCTTTTAGCGGCATGACGCTAAGTATCATAACTGTAATGGTGATATCACCATTAGTGACAGCGGTTCATGCAAAAGCTTCTTTACATTCGTCTGAACAGTCTGTTGAGAGACAACCACAAAAAATAGCACAGTTTCCAGGCACAGGCCCATCAGAGCGATCGCAGATGCTGCAACAAGCCAATGCTTTATTTAATCAGGGAGAGTTGACAGGTGCAGAGGAAAATTTACGCAAATTCGTTAAACAATTCCCAGACGATGCCTTCGGACACTTTCAACTAGGAAATGTGCTTTTTCGACAAAAGAAAGCAGAAGAAGCAATTAGCTCTTATCAAGAAGCCATTCGCCTCCAGCCAAAATACGCTCTAGCTCACAATGCGATGGGTATGATTTACGCAAGTCAAAGTCGCTGGGATGAAGCCATTAGTGAATATAAAAAAGCTCTAGAAATTAATCCTAATTATGGCGAGGGGCTGACTAATTTTGCACTGGCATTGTGGCAAACAAATAAAAAAGACGAGGCATTATCTTCTTTAGAGAAAGCTTTAAATATCTTCAAAGAACAGAATAGAGGTGAAAAAGTTAACCAAGTTGAAAGGATTTTGCGAGAGATTAAAACTGCTGATGATCCTAGTGTTTCATGAAAATTAGCAGGTAGACCAATGCTGTAAAATATTTGAACAGGTAGGGTGTGTAGCTAAAACTAACGTGCCCTACATTGTTACTTACTTCTTTTAAAAAATAATTTTTCGCATATTATCAACTTTTTTCTTAAAATCCGATTGCTCTTTCAACCTATGTAATGGGCCTTTATATTTTTCAATTTCATCTATTAGTTCCTTAACTGCTGGAGCCGAAACTTTTAATTTCATCATGTTTAAAAGCTCACGATACTTACTTTGACATAAGTTATGCTGAAGTTTACTAGCAATTATTGTGTTATTGAAAGACAAAATTACCATAACTGCTTGAGTTGTGTCGAATCTTTCAATGAGAGACTTATAGCTAGTTTCAGCATTGCGGGAAATTCCATTTCCATTAGTAATAAAAACTTCTACTAGCCCCAAAACATACTTTTCACGTATTTGAAGAGGAACCTGTCCCTTGTCATTAATAAGTGTCTCTAATGCTTTTGCAAACGGTGACTCATTATTGAAGTTATCCCACCCGCGATGAGCATTAAGTAAGTTATCAACAGCAGTATCTATTTCTGCGGATAAAAGAGCTTCAGGAATATATGATTTGCCTGAAACTATTTCCAAAAACTCGAGGGCACGCTTTGCTTCTAGTTGATCATTATTTGCAACAAACCTGCCATATTTAGTCCCAAATTGCTGACGTGCCTGCTCATCGACTCTATCCCATAGATGAGGTATTAGCCTATGAAGATTTTGTCTTGTCTGTGGTGTTGTATCTAAGCGTGTGTATATGCCAAATAATCCTGATGCTAAATTGTTAGTTTGTTCTTGGTTAAGCTCTATAAAGAATGCTGCTATTTGTTTAGCATCCGATTCGGAAATATTATGTTTTTTAATATTTTTGAGAAATTTTTGTATTTCTATTGTTCCATTAGACAAAGGTAAAGAAATAACTTCTTTAATACAAGTTTCCAACCAAGAAATTAGGTTTAAACCCGTAATCTCGTTCTGATTTGGATGAGCAGCACTCACCCAATTACGCATATATATGATTGTATCTAAATGCTTGTATCCAATCTCTGAAATTAACCCTATCTTTCTGCCACCCTCAATTAATTCACTGTCATTTACTTTAACTAAATCATCTTCTGAATTCAGATTTTTACGTTTTTCTGGACTATTTACGGCATTATCATAAAAATATGAAATATCATATTGAGATACACGCTTTCTTAACTCTAAAATTGTTTCGTCCCATAAGTAATTTAATGCTGCATCGAATAAACCTGATGCTACAGCAGCAATATATTTAGAGATGTATACAGAACGGGGCTTTTGCTCATCATTAATCTTTGATAGTACATCGGTGAGATTTCTGAAAACAATTACACGCTCATTTACTGAAACTAATACAGATTCAGTTGGTAAACCTTGTTCTGTTAAAAAACCTAACACACTTGCTTCAAAGTTATCTAACTGGGAACTATAGCTTGGCTGTGTAATCATGTCAGACGAGTTCATTTTTTCCCTGGATTACTTTTATGCAGTGTATTGTAGTTGTAATATAAAAAAAGTGCCAACTTTCAGTAGTATACAAAATCATAATTTACAATGAAAATCATAGAAACCTTCGGTTAAAGCCTATGACTTCGCTATCGGCATTAACTTTACCTGACCACACCCAGTTACCAGACTCAGATGGTACTTTTGTGAAAAACTGGCAAGAGCATCCGCAAAGTATCTTACTCACTGACTCGATTACACCTGTCTTAGAGAAACTCCATCCTGATAGTCAATATTGTATTGGGCAAGATTTAGGCATCTACTGGCGATTGACAGATCCTCCTGAGAAAGGGGCTGAAGCACCAGACTGGTTTTATGTATCCAATGTACCACCGACTCTTGAAGGTAAAACACGGCGTTCTTATGTGTTGTGGAAGGAGTATATTGCACCCTTGATTGTGCTGGAATTTGTCTCTGGAGATGGTTCAGAAGAACGAGATAACACACCACCATCTCAAGGGGAAAGTGGAAATGTTGGTAAATTTTGGGTTTATGAGCAAGCTATTCGAGTGCCTTATTATGGAATTTATGAAGTAGCAAAAGCGCAGGTGGAAGTGTACCATCTAGTGGATAATACTTATCAACTGATGAAACCCAATGAACGAGGGCATTACCCAATTGTTCCTATGGGCGTAGAGTTAGGAATCTGGCAAGGATTTTATCATAATGCAGAGTTACCTTGGTTGCGCTGGTGGGATGCACAAGGAAATTTACTGCTAACGGGTTATGAACGCACTGAAGTTGAGCGACAAAAGCGTAAGTTAATTGTAGAGAAATTGCGATCGCTCTCAGCTGAACAACTCAACGCTTTAGGGATTGACCCAGAAATGTTGGATTAAGAAATATTATCGTCTACTAATAATACAACTTTGCCAGTAAAAATTATTGTACTGACATCCACATTTTTATCCAAATTTATGACTAGGAATTTGCCAAAATCATCAGACGCGGCACTTTTATTAAAGTTTTAGGGCATATAGGACTAGTATTTGATTTATGAAAAAATCTAAGTAGGGTGTGTTACGGCTTCCGTAACGCACCAAAATCTTCGGATGGTGCGTTAGC
>NZ_JAYGHD010000123.1:0-11420 GCF_034932245.1 Nostoc sp. UHCC 0251 | reverse complement strand
CTACTGCACACAAGCTGGCTCGTTTGTTCTACCAAATTTGGACAACTGCTGGACGGTATTCTGATCCTGGGATGGAATACTATGAGCAAAAATACCAGGATCTGATCCTCAAAAATCTCCAGAAGAAAGCGCAAGCTTTTGGTCTTCAACTTGTCCCCAAATCTCAAGATAAGGAGGAAGCTTCATTTTATCAAACCCTTTCTACATAAGCTTTACGTCAAGTGTTTCTTGAAAGAGGGGTAAATTGGCGATCGCTTCTACTAATTCGGCTGGCTCTACTGGTTTGGCAAGATGCTGATCAAATCCGGCTGCAAGTACTTGCTTGGCGTTCATTTCTCCAGCATAGGCGGTAAGTGCGATCGCTCGAATTTGTCCTCCCTGTTCTGGTGAGCGTGTTCTCAACTGTCGCATGAACATACAGCCATCCACTTCTGGCATCCCAATGTCGCTTAAAAGTATATCTGGCAGAGATTGGCTTAAAGCGGTTAGTGCTTCATTTGCTGATGCCACTGCTGTCACATTTGCGCCATACTGCTCTAGTAAGAAGGCAATAAATTCTCGCGTATCTGCATCATCATCCACTACTAAAATATTGACACCATTTAAATTTGAGGATGGCTCTGAGTCGCTAATGTCCTCTTTAATCTCTAATTGATTTTGGATCAGCGGGAGTCTCACAGTAAAAGTTGCCCCCCGATCTTCACCCTCGCTTTCTACCTGCACTGTGCCACCATGCAGTTCGACTAAGTGATGGACGATCGCTAACCCTAACCCCAGTCCACCAAATTTTCTGGTGGTGCTGCTGTTTTCTTGGCGAAAATATTCAAATACGTAAGGCAGAAAATTGGGGTCGATGCCTTTGCCAGTGTCGCTGACTTGAATTAGTGCTGAGTTGGAATTGGAATTAACACATGATGATAGCCGGATATCAACACGTCCCCCCGCAGGTGTAAACTTAACTGCATTTGAGAGCAGGTTCCAGACGACTTGCTGCAATCGGCTGGAGTCACCCAAAACTTGCCCCAAATTTGGTTCCAGGCTGATGTGCATGTCAATTGACTTAGCTTCTGCCGACAGTCGGACTGTTTCCATTGCTGCGGAAATCACAGATGCCAAATCAACTGGGTAAATATTCAGGCTAAGTTTACCTTGTAAAATCCGGGAGATATCCAGCAAGTCTTCTATTAGTTGAGCTTGTAACCTAGCATTTCGCTCAATAGTCTTCAGTGCTTGAGGGATTGTCTTTTCATCAAGTTTTTTGGTTTGGAGTAGCTTAGACCAGCCTAAAATTGGGTTGAGTGGCGATCGCAATTCATGAGAAAGGACTGCTAGAAACTCGTCTTTAATCCGGTTGGCGTTTTCTGCTGCTTCCCGTGCCGTTTGCTCTGCCTCATATAGGCGGGCCCGTTCCATCGCTTGAGCACACTGCTGTGCTAGTGCCAGCATAAAGGCTTGGTCATCCTGATTAAACTCCTGAATCTCGGCAAAAGCCAGAGACATACCACCGATTGCTCGTCCCTCAACGATCAATGGAATTGAAATCCAAGCGCCGTAGTCAAGCTGGGTGTATTCCTTAGCAAGATGTGAGTAACGAGCAATCCTCGCTGTTGTTGGCTCTTGCCAGATGGGTTGCTTGTTTCTCACTGCTTCTGCCAGTGGTACGGATGCATTAATAGAAAATTGACGCCATAAATCTATTACTTCCTGTTGATAACCTACTGCACGGACAATTTCTAGTTCAGTGCCGCTATTAATCACTAGCGCTACTAAAGCAGAACTAGCTCCCAAAGCTGCCATACCTTGCTCGACAATTACTTCAGCAACTTGTGCCGGAGTCAGAGATTCTGAAAGTGCAGCGGTAATGGCTTGTAGACGCGCAGTGCGAGATGCTGCCCGTTCCGCCGCCTGTTGAGATTGCTGTGTTTCTGTATAGAGTCGGGCATTGTCAACGGCTACGGCAGCACGACAAGCTAACTCTTCAGCTAACATTAGGCTTTTGGTGTCGTAGCGACGACCTGAAGAAGATACCAAAGTTATAGCTCCTAGCACTCGTCCCCGAACTATCAGTGGTACACTCATACCAGATGTAGGATTTAGTTCTTGTAAGATTTTTCGGTGAGCGGCGTTCTGGGCTGCCACTTGTATCTGTTCATCAGAAATAAAATGAGTAATTTGTGATTTACCTGTCCGTATTACCTCAGCGACACCTTCTCTTCGTGCCAAATCAGGCGGATATTTTTGTAACTCTTCTACCAATTCTTGTTTCTCTGGATCGGCATGGGCTGTTACAACTCGGCGGATTAATTGATTGTCATAAATAATATCAATTAAGCACCAATCAGCTATTTCAGGTACTGCTAAACGCGCTAAACTGGCTAAAGTTGTCTCGTAGTCCAATGATGCAGCCAAAATTCCACTAGCTTCAGCTAAGAAACGCTGCTGCTCCTCCACCTGCTTGCGCTGAGTAATATCGCGCGAGGATGCCTGCATCTCTAAAATTTCTTTAGTTTGGCCGCGAATAGCTCGAATAGTTGCTTCTAACCAGATATAATGTCCGTTTTTGTGACGAGCACGGTGAGTAATAGTATAAATATCTGGTAAATCGGCATTGACTGGGTAATTACTAGCAATCTCTGCCAAATCGTCTGGGTGAACTAACTCCTGGCTGGAATGACCTACTAGTTCCTCTGGTTGATATCCCAGTACTGTGTAGCAAGCTGGTGAAATGTAAAGAAGAATTCCATCTACTGTATGGCGTGAAATAATATCAGTTGAATTTTCAGCCATCAACCGAAAAGACGCCTCACTCTCACGCAGTTTTGCCTCTGCCTGCTTGCGTACATTAATATTACGGAAATAAAGTGATAACCCTGTGGCTGAAGGATAGGCGCGAACTGCAAACCATGCATCAAAGGGTGGATAATAATCTTCAAGCTCAAGCGGCATTCCTAGAGTAACTGCCCTTTGATAAAGTTGACCAAAGCTAGTAGCAGCCAATTCTGGAAACTCTGACCATAAATTTTTTCCGAGCAAATCCTCACGGGAACGCCCCAAAGTTCTGCTTCCCTCATGATTGAGGTAGGTGAAGCGCCACTCACTGTCAAAGGCAAGAAAGCCGTCAGTGATACTTTCTAAAATCTTGGTAACTTGCTCTTTAGCAGCTTCAGCCTCAACACGAGCTGCTTGCTCTCGCTCAAATAGCTGTTTACGCTCGACTTCTGCTTGCTTACGCTCCGTGATTTCTTGACAGATTGCACCTACCCAAGTAATATCACTTGGTAGTTTAATCGGATAATAATTTACCGACCAGTGCCGCAACTTTCCAGGTGCGGCGGGTGTCTCTCCACTAGCCTCTTGAGCAATAGATTCTCCCGTTTCGCTCACATGGCGGAAAGCTTCCATCACCGCAGAATCTACCGCAGGTAGCACTTGGGCGACGGTTTTACCGATATGCACCTCTTGGGGAAAACCATTAATCTCAGCTAAAGCGTCATTCAATCGAACATATCTCAATTCTTCATCCCATAGTCCAATACCTATAGGTGCGTTATTGAAGAGGGTATCAAGCAGAACGTTAGCTTCAACCAAGCGAGTCTGCTCTGTTTTCAGTAGCGCCAGTAATTGCTCACGTTCTGCCTCTGCTTGCTTGCGTTCGCGTAGCGCAGCTTGCTGTTCGCTGATATCTACACACATTCCTACCCACTCTTGGATTTCGCCTATTTCGTCAAGTATAGGCACACCGCGGATAGCCATGTAGCGGTATTCGCCGTCATGCCGCAGAACACGATACTCGGCAACTGCAATGCTGCGTCCAAAAAAGGCCTGTCTCCAAATCGCAGCTACAGATGTACGGTCATCTGGATGCAGTGCGTCAACCCAACCCCATCCTTTGTATTGTTCGGGAGTTTGCCCAGTGAACGCCTCCCAAGTCGGAATCTCGTCAACAACATTGCCCCAAGGCCCCGCGCTCCAGACGATGGATGCGCTTGCTTCTGCCAGTGAGCGGTAGCGTGCTTCACTATGACGCAGATTTTCTTCTACTTGCTCCTGTTCGCCCAAATATTGCCGCAAATCTGTACCTCTTGAGCTTTTAGATGATCAATTAAATCTTTAACAAGGGGGAAATTTTATTTCTCAATCGAGACATCTGAGGTTTAAAAAATCTGGCGACGTGTCCATCCGTTTTCCCATCGGTTTATCTGTGGAACGAAACCCCTAATATCGTTGCCAGTTTTACCTGTGGAAGTTTGAGGTAGTGCCGAGTTTAACGAACTAACTATGCAATCCTTGGCTGTTCGATTGCAGGCATAAGCTAAATATTATTTTTATTTTTCTAGTAGATATTGGAATATAGCAGATGCTATAACTCTCACTACATCTATCTAGAGTTATAGAGGTTGTAAGTTGGTGATTATGTACTACATCAACTATTATGCAAGCTATTTAAGCTAGTAATAGAGTTGTTTATATGCGGGGAATGAAAATATGAGGGTTTGGCTTGCCTGCTTTTTTGTGTTATTTGCCTTGGCGGAACTGTTTGACTGGTTGCAAGAATTTAATCTGCCATTACCTATCTATATTTTGGGTGGTGCTTTTTTAGCTGTTGCTTCTAACTATGATAGAATCTTTGACTCCTATTTTGCTGATTCAAGCATCGAAGCATCACTGGAACAACCCCAGTTAGATTCACTAACCCCATCTACTAATCCTATTTCTTTCCCAATTGCCAGTCCTGTTGAAGATGCTCAAATATCTCAAACGGATGATAATTTAGCTGCATAACGCGATTACTTGTCTGATTCAGTGGTCTACAAGACGCTCCTACGTCGCTCTAAGCGTAAGCGAGCTACGCGTAGCGTTACGCGTAGCGTCTCGTAGAGAAGGCTTTACGCTACGCTATCAGTGGTGGGTTCAGAGCAAGCACTGATTGCAATTTTTAATTAATAATTTTTAATTTTTAATTGGAGCGGAGCGACTTGACGCTGCGCCTAAGCTTGCTTTAAGAGTAAGAATACGCAAAAGTATCTAAGCAGTAAGTAAATTGCTACATTAATATAGAGGCTCAGGTTAATTAGCTTTTAACCTAGAGTCAGAAAATTAACTTCTGCGCCTGCAACATCTACCCAATTCAGGCTACCGCCGCAACGCCGTGATTAGTGGACTATTAGAAAAACTCCGTATCCCCTTTGTCAAAGTTCAGGATTCTCGTGGAACTTCCAAGAGCAAAAGCTGGTTACAAGTTATTTTAGTTACTAGTGTAGGAGTAACCGCCTTTATCTGGGGAGTTCGAGAACTCAAATGGTTACAGCCTTGGGAGTTGAGAGTTTATGACCAGATGTTGCGATCGCGTCCATCAGAAGCACCCGATCGGCGGATTTTGCTAGTAAAAATCACTGACGAGGATCTTAAACAAGATAAAGGGACTATATCAGATCGTAGAATCAATCAGCTATTAAGAAGAATAGAGCCTTATCAACCGCGAATTGTTGGTTTATATCTTTTCCAACCAGAAAACAAATATTTAGCGGCTAATTTACAAAATCAAGATAACATTGTCAGCACCTGTTTGTTCAACACCTTGGGGAAAGATGAAATCCCACCACCGCCAAATTTCCCTATAGAGAATGTTGGGTTTAGCAATGTGGTTGCTGACAATGAAAACGACCAAATTCTTCGCCGCAGTTTGTTATTTGTTCACTCTCCATACAAAAAATGTACAACATCATTTGCATTTGGTGCGCTCATAGCAATTAATTATCTGGAAAAACAAGGTATTGAATATGACTTTACTAATAAAGGAGATTTTCAGTTAGGTAAAACCCTGCTCCCACGTTTACAACCGAATTCCGGTAGCTACCAACATGTAGATGCAGAAGGCTATCAAATATTATTAAATTACCGTCACCCCAACAGCCTCGCTGACCAAGTAACTCTCACACAAGTCCTAAGTGGACAAGTCAATCCCAATTTAGTTAAAGATCGCCTTGTAATTATTGGCACTACTGCCGCTAATTTATCTCAAAGTAGCTTTTATACACCCTACAGCGCTTTGCCAGATCAACCAGCCAGAATGTCTGCTTTGCTTATTCATGCACAGATAGCAAGTCAACTCATCAGTACAGTGTTGGATGGACGACCTCTAATTTGGTACTGGCCCGACTCGGCGGAACTTATTTGGATCTGGGTCTGGTCGCTTTTAGGTGGAATTATAGCATGGCGGTGGCAAAATCCGTTGCTGTTGCTAGTTGTGGACGGGACAACTCTACTTGGCTTAGTAGGAATCTGCGTTGCTTTGTTTCTACAAGCCGGATGGATACCATTAGTTCCCTCTGCCCTTGCTTTGGTGATTAGTAGCATCTGTGTGATTGCTTATACTAGCTACCAAAATCAGCGACAAACTCAGGTGATTATTCTGCAAGTTGAAAAACAACAAGAAGCGATCGCTCAATTAAATGTACTCTTAGAAGATAAAACAGCACTTCCCGACTCGTCTGTTGACTTTCCTCCTCCAATTGATTCGCCAGAAATACAATCCGGTGATTTGCTTTTGGGTGGACGCTACAAAATCTCTCAAGTTCTCGGTGCAGGTGGATTTGGTCGTACTTATTTAGCACAGGATACTCAACGACCGGGTAATCCTACTTGTGTAGTTAAAAAGTTAATGCCAGCCCGTCAAGATCCACGCTTTTTGCAAGTTGCTCGCAGGTTGTTTAATAGTGAAGCTGAAATATTACAATCTTTGGGTAAACATCATCAGATTCCTGAACTACTTGCTTATTTTGAAGATGACCAAGAATTTTATTTGATTCAACAATATATCGAGGGACATACCCTAAATGAAGAATTACCACCTGTACAGAATGTGCAGAACGAATCATTTGTGATGGAGATGCTCAAACAAGTTTTAGAAGTTCTAGAATTTGTTCACCAGCATCGAGTGATTCATCGTGATATCAAACCGACTAATATTATTAGATGCGCTCAAGATAATCGGCTAGTGTTGATTGACTTTGGGGCTGTAAAATTGATGCAACCGCCGAGTAGTGAGCAAACAGAATTAGCCACAGTAGCCATTGGGACGCGGGGTTATGCACCTCCAGAACAATTTGCCGGTCATCCCCGTTTATGCAGTGATATTTATGCTTTAGGAATGATTGCTATTCAAGCCATAACTGGGATACCACCGCAAGAACTTCACCCAGATCCAGAAACGGGTAATATTATGTGGCGGCAAACGGTGCAAGTGAATGAAGAATTAGCGGCAATTTTAGATAAGATGGTTTGCTATCATTTTAGCGATCGCTATCAATCAGCTACCGCAGTTTTACAAGATTTAAAGGCGTTGTTGAATTAAAGTATGAATCTGGATGTAGAGACGTAGCACTGCTACGTCTCTACAAGGATTCTGGTATTATGCAAACAAAATCATTTTCATACATGGAATCAGCAACGCCTTATTGATGGCGATCGCAACTTAGAAAACTTCATTTGTAATGCAGGTATCAGGTTAGCAACTAGTCAAATTGCATCTTCAGTGTTAGTAGCTCAATATCCACCTAATAGCAAAACACCATTTTTCATCACAACAGCCTTCGGTTGGAGCGTTGTTGCTGGAGTGCTTACCAGTATAATAGCCTGGATATTGTTTAAAAAATTCGTCGCTAATAACTCTTCCCTTTGCGTCCTTCTCTTCTCTACGAGAGGCTGTGCCCTAAGCGGAGCTATGCCGCAGGCTTTACGAGACACTTAATGAACGCGTCCTTCGCGGTTCGATATCCTAACTATGTCCATTCAACCCACAATCCAAAGCATATACACCGATGGTGCTTGCACCGGGAACCCTGGCCCTGGTGGTTGGGGTGTTGTCGTCTACTTTAGCGATGGTTCAATCCACGAAATGGGCGATGCATCCCCTCATACCACCAATAATAAGATGGAAATGCAAGCTGCGATCGCAGCTCTTCAATTCCTGCAAACATCTCAACAAGCCCAACCCATCACCCTTCATACCGATAGCGAATACCTGATTAACTGCGTTACCAAGTGGGTGAAAGGCTGGAAAAAGAAAGGCTGGAAAAAGGCAGATGGTAAACCCGTCCAAAACCAAGAGCTTTTGGAAACTCTTGATGAACTCAATACCCAACAGGTGAAATGGCAACACGTCAGGGGACATTCTGGTAACATAGGTAACGAACGTTGTGATGCGATCGCTCGCGCCTATGCTAGTGGTAAAATTCCTTCGCTACAACAATTAACTCCTACAGAAATTTACAAATCTTTACCCCCTACAAATGAGCTAAATGTAGCAAAAGTAGCTGATTATGAGAAAAACTCTAGAATAATTAACCAAAGTCCCGAAGAAATCAGTACTTCTGCACCAGATATAACCGTTATGGAAGCATCAACTGGGCCAACTGCGGCCGCAACCGATGAAAAACCGCCAGAAATGAGGGTTTCGCAACTCCGCAGCTTGGTCGAAACTCTGCGTATCGCTGACGAAATTTCTGAAAAAGGCTACTTAATCACCAGTTCTGAGTTAGCAGACTTGATGGATGTCCATGCCAGCGCTGTTACCAGTCGAGGAGATCAATGGCGCTGGCGAAACTGGATAGTGTCACGGGTACGCCGTGAAGGAAATCAAATTCTTTGGGAACTGGAACGCGGGGATCAAGTAGGAGGTGAAGAGGAGTGAGGGAGTGAGCAGAGGAGCAAGGGAGGCAGGGGGAGCAGGGGGAGCAGGGGAGGCAGGGGAGGCAGGGGAGGCAGAGTAAGAATAACTAATTCCCAATGCCCAATGCCCAATGCCCAATGCCCAATGCCCCACTATATATACTTGCGTCCCCGCCACTCGCGTGGCTTGCGGAACGCAGATAAGAAGATTCGCAGCACAGCTAAGGGATCAGCTAAAGGGGAAAGCCAGAATAACCAGCCGCCTTTTGCGCTTTTGCGATCGTAAGAAGGTGCGATCGCAATTAGCATGGCAAAGCGAATCACCACCAGAAATAAATTCAGTCCCAGTAAGAGGAGTGGGGGAGTGGGTAAAGAGTCGATTAATCGCGTCTGTAGCGAGTAAGAAAGTGGGGGAGAAATCAACAAAAAAGTAAGGACAATTAAAAGAGGTAGACCTTGAACAGATGTGAGTAGCCATAAATCTCCCCACAACTGCGAACGAGAAGTTGCATCTTTGAGGTCAAGACTCCGCCCCCATTCCTTCCACGTCTCCATCGCCCCTTCATACATCCGTACCTTCAGCACCTTTGCGCCATCTAAAAAGCCCACCTTATACCCTTGAGCAGCAATATTTCGTGCCAAAGTGACATCATCACAAAAAGAACCACTCGCACTGCTATAGCCACCCACAGCAGCTAAAACGGAGCGACGGCACAAAAAACACTGCCCATTTGCCATCACCCGTTCTGGCTGCTCTGTATTGATCCCAGCCGGGTCAAATCGGTAAAGCAGAGTCATCAACAGAGCCGGTTGTAGCCAGCACTCTCCTGGATATTTGAGGATGAACTGGGGCGAAAGGGAAACAAGATCATAGCCTTGTGCTTCGGCCGTCTTCACCAAACCAGCAACCAAACCTGGATGCGGTTGGATATCAGCATCCAGCCCCAGAAACCACTGACTACCCTCAGAGCTATATAGAAAACCGTTATGCAACGCCCAAGGACGCCCCACCCAACCAGCGGGTAAGGGATCATCTGTCATCACCCGAAAGCGCGGATCTTTCTGCTGTGTCGCTTTTACCAAGTCGGGCGTGCCATCACTAGACTTGCTGTCTACAACAATAATTTCCCGAACTTCGTAGCTTTGCTGACTTAAACCAGCCAACAGAGGGCTAATGCGAAGCGCCTCATTCAGCGTGGGGACGACGACGCTAACCTTACCCAAAAGCTCCGGTGTTGGCTGTTGCGGTTCTATTGGAGGAAGGCGTCTTGGCCCCTTTAGCAAGCGCGAAAACAGAATCGCCGTTGCTGGTACTTGGATAAGTAGCAATAAAAGGGAAATGGCGCTTTCTACTATCAAAGCGTTGTCATTAGTCATTAGTGATTGGTCATTGGTCATTGGTCATTGGTCATTGGGCATGGGGCATGGGGCATTGGGCATTGGGCATTGGGCATTAGTTATTCTTTCTTCCCCTGCTCCACCCACTCCCCACTCCCCACTCCCCAATCTATAGGCTTATTTCAAGGCAACTTTAACGCTTCTTGCCACCGATACTTCGTTGCTTGCTGGTTCAACAGCAACTGGAATAGGAGTGGTTGAGCTGCTTAACCACAGAGCCACGGCGGGAACTACACCAAGGAATAAACCGAGCAACACTGGAATGGAGAACCCAGCGGCCAAGCTTAGTCCGGCGGCGAAGGCAAAGTTAGTCAAATAAACGACTAAGGGTAGATTAAGTTGCGATCGCTCTAATTTAATCGAAGCGTTTCTCCATAACAAACCTGCCACAGTCATAAACAGGGCGCTAGTGCCAAACCAACCTGCATAGTTCTGGTAAGGTGTCCCAAAGAAAGCTCCTGGATGTTCCCAATACCAAAAAGGCAGAGAAGTTTGACTCATAGCTGGCTCAAGAGCAAAATCCCAGCAAGTGAAGAGTAAAGCACCAACGGCTATAGCCGCAATATGGCGTCCCCAACTGGGTTTTTGAGCCACTTTCAAACCAGTTCTCGCAATTAAATAAGACGACAGCCCAACATAAAACCAAGATAAAGGAATAGTGAAAGGAACTAGCCCCGCAATCTTATAACCCAAGCCACTCAAGTAGCTATAATCTCCAAATGGAAAACCTGTGCTGGTTCCCAGTAGTTCACTCCCCAAGGAGATAAACATAGCTGGCAGCATAAATGCTAGCCAAGTCCCCAATCCCAACGTCCGGTAAGCATAAATAGAGACAGCTATTGTCCCCAAGATGATATCAACTACACCGCCACCTGCCATACTTAACTGTACGGCAGTTTCTCCAACCTGCGATAAGTTGAAAATTATTTCGGCATTAGGCACGACCAGTAGCATCCCTACCAGTCCAAAGGCTTTTGACACGATATGACCAATGAGGCATACGCGTTCAGCAATAACAAGTTGTCTCATGATAATTCCTTAACAAGATGTGACACGCGGCTACTCGGCTGCTAACAGTTTACAAATGTTTAACAACATATTTAACTACTTTGTGCCGCAATTCTCTACAAACTTGTTTGGCTTTCTTGGGAAGAGCATAACAGCCTATTGATTGAAGCTATAAGAAATATGATGATAGATTTACTAGTCTAAGCTATATAGTCAGAATCTACATAATTTCATCTGTAAAAACTTCTGTTTTCTTGTTTCACTGATACCCGTATGATGAAAAACTCCTTCAATAAGCTAATCGGCATTTAAATTGCAACATAGTCACTATTGCCTTTGTTTTT
>NZ_JAYGHD010000122.1:0-11437 GCF_034932245.1 Nostoc sp. UHCC 0251 | reverse complement strand
GAAGGCTTTTTGATCTGTACGGAGTTTTTTCACGCAATCAAGTATGAGTCCTATATTACATGACTATCTCACAGTGAAGAGCAAATTGAATATAGCAGTTCTCGAATGGATGCAATACAATTTGACCTCTCTCCAAACCTCTCTCCTAAAAGGAGAGAGGCTTTGAATCTTACTCCCCTTCCCTTATAGGGAAGGGGCTGGGGGTTAGGTCTGTATTGCACTCAACTGATAACCGCTATAGTTGTCAAGCCTTGATTGTAGCAACTGCTTTCGCATAGCGTACCGTAGGCGATCGCCGACGATCGCACTTAAATCTGTTCTTGTTGGGGGCGTAAGGTGTTAATTGTAGCGATGAAAATCAGGACAACTGCCAAAACCAACGCGGCATTTCTGAGCATTGAGTTATCAGAGTGCTTAAATGCGATCGCTACTAATGCCCAGAGTATCACTCCTGTATAAGCCATGTCTCGACGCTGGATGACTATAACTGCTGCAACTGCTGTTGCTATGAATAACATGATGAGAGTCCAGATTACAGCAGAAATTCCCCAACCGTTCCACCCGTGAAAATCCAAGGCACACGCTACGTTGACAATGGTAGCCACGCTAATCCAGCCTAGATAAATGCTAATCGGAAAGTGAATACACCATTTTTTCAGCCGAGGTACATGCTTGTTGCCAATTTCTAACTGCACATAAACAGCAATCAGGGGCAACAGAATCAAGAGCATGGCAATTACAGAAAGAGCAAAAAGCCGAGACAAAAACAGATACACCCAGATACTTTGAGCAACACAGGCAATCACTAACAGATAATCTGTCTTACGTAAATCAGGGTCATGTCGTTGAGCAGGTAGAACTTGGTATACCCCAAAAGCAAACAACCCAAGGTAAATCAGCCCCCAGATAGCAAATGCGTAATTAGCAGGGATAACCAGGACATTTTTAAACAAAGTATTAGAAATTTCCCCTATACTGAGTCCATTGAGCGGAAAAACGTTCGATACTACGTTGACAACAAAAGCACCAAAGATTGCAGCCAAAGTAACAAGCTGCCGCCAAAGATCCCGGTGATTGTCTCTTGTGGACTGCTGCATAGGATGTTAACTCATATCTTTTGTGCTTTTAGCTTACCAAGTCTGGGAGCTACTCATGTGGCCTAAGATAGAACTGATAGATTTGCTCAAGGTCAAACCTGACTTTTCACGTTATGTGGAAAAGTCCACGAAAAACTTAACCCCCTTCCCGATTCGAGAAAGAGGAAACTCAAAGTCAAATCAAAGTTTTGAAACCCACGGAGGCGGGTTTTGTATTTCGACTCCGGCTCCATCGAGCGAAGTCGAGATGCTCAACACAAGTTTGTGTAGACGCGGTTTCTAACCGCCCATTTCACTTTTAGTAGCTGGTTCCTCTGCGATCGCTCTCAAGCGTGTTGCTGTGCTTTTACGGATGCGATCGCTTTTGCGAACAGCACCCGCCATTTCATATTCACGGCTATCTGTGCCGTATTTAAAAGCTACTCCAATCAGCATTTTCTCCGTGAGGTCACTTAAAGTTTTCTCCAATTCGTCCATCTCAGTTCTAGAAGAGCTGATTACGGTTAAAGCAGTATTATAAGCGTCTATCTTGGTACGGTACTGCTCAATTAGTTGTGTCATATTTTGCAAGCTGCGAGCATCCCCAAAATCCATACTAGGATCAATTGCTTTCAGTCCCGCCGCTCTTAATTCAGCTTTTTCTAAAACGCGGTATGTACGTTTCTGGCTAGGCATAAATGTATCCCTTTCATTCTGCTTTAGAGCTAGTTTGCCTCATTAAGGCTGTATTTTAGCTCAGTAAAATCCCCACACTTTAGTATTTAATATAACTTGTAAACCAGTGTTTTTCGCAAAAATTATAATTTTGTTGATGAAAAAGATGTCTTTGTTGATGAAAAAGATGTCTTTGTTGATGAAAAAGATGTTTTTGTTGATGAAACAGATGTTTTTGTTGATGAAACAGATGTCTTTGTTGATGAAAACCCAGCTAAATCTAAATTTTTTGAGTTTATTGCGAAATTGGGAACAAAAGCGGTGTGTTAATGAATAGATAAGATACACCTAGTCAAGGCAGGATATGATACTTGAAACTGCGGCGATCGCAATCGGTTCTGTAATAGCCACCAAAGCCTTAGAAAAAACAACCGAAAAGGTAACAGAAACCTTATTGGATAAGACTGGTAAGTTTCTCGTAACCCTTAAAAAACAATCTCCCCATACTGTAGCAGCTATTGAGAAAGCGCCAGAGCAACCACTTGATTATGGCAAGGCTGTACTAGAGGTAGAATCGGCTGCTAAAGCTAATCCTGAAGTGGCTCAAGCTATGCAAGAATTAGCAGCAGCAGCTAAAGCAGAACCAAATCCTAAATTGGCTGAAATTCTAGCTATGCCTAACCTGGAAAAATTAGCAGATAAAATTGGTCAGGTAGTAATGCCAGGTGGGACAGGAAATATTGAAAATATGTCTTTTTAAATTATCAGCAAAAGTTATTGTGTGACCTAACCCCCAGCCCCTTCCTTACAAGGGAAGGGGAGCAAGATTTAAAGCATGTTTATTTCAAGGCTTTATTCTGAGCAGAATTTTATAAAGCCTTTCCTTGTAGGGAAGGGGAGTAAGATTCAAAGCCTCTCTCCGTTTCGGAGAGAGGTTTGGAGAGAGGTCTTTCAGTTTTTGTGAACGGTAAGATTTAACTATGTATGCCTGAAAACTCTGGCAAGTTTGCCGACAAAGTTGGCGCTTTTGCCGCCCCTTATTCTCAAGTTAACATTGGCACTCAAATTATTGAGGGGCAAAAACAGTTAACTCCCACAAAATCTATCCCCTATCGCGGTTCTGTTCATTTCGTCGGGCGAGAAACCGAACTGAAAATGCTGCATGAAGACTTGCAGCGCGACTATGTAGCAATAGCGGGAATGGGAGGCGTAGGCAAAACTGAATTAGCCACCCAATACGCCAGACGATATCAACAAGATTATGGCGGAATTGCTTGGTTTAACGACAGAGAAACCAATCTCGCCGCCGAAGTTTTAGAGTTTTTCAGGTTGCAGTTCGGTTTGGAAATTCCCCAAGAATTAGGAGGAAGACTTTTAAGCCTTAAAGAACAAGTCGCCTGGTGTTGGTCTAGATATCCTAACTCTGAGTTACCGATTTTAATCGTCTTCGATGACGTAACTGATTTAGACAACCTCCGCGAAGTCGTTCCCGATGATAACCGCTTCCAAGTCTTAATTACTACTCGACTGCGGCATTTAGACCCAAATTTTATTCAAGAGATTCCCTTAGATGTTCTCTCGCCCCAAAAAGAACCAGGCAAAGCCTTAGAACTATTAAAACGACTGTTGGGGGAAAAAGATAAGCGAGTTGAAAACCAACTACAAGCCGCAAAAGCAATATGTGAATGTCTGGAATATTTGCCCTTGGGGATAGAGTTAGTTGGAGGTTATTTGGTACGCGACCCGGAAATATCTTTAGATATCATGTTTAGGCGATTACAAGAACGTAAATTAGCAGAGTCAGCTTTACAAGACCGGGAAACTCTCAACTCAACTCAACTGGGAGTCAAAGCCGCCTTTGCTTTAACTTGGTCAGAACTCAACCCACTGGCGCAACAACTAGGAAGATTTTTGAGTTTATTTTCTCCTGCACTGATTCTTTGGGATTTGGTTCTTTGGGTAGCGACAGGTGGAGGGGAAGCAGAAAATCAGGAAGAAAGACAGCTAACTTGGTCAGAAGATGAATTAAACGCAGCTAAAAAGCAACTCTACGGGCGCAACTTGCTGCAACTGGTAGAAGAAAGAGAAGGATATTATAAAATTCATTCTTTAGTGCGGTGGTTTTTACAAGAGCAGTTAGCGGCGTCTGTTGAGATGAAATCAGTTTTAGAAGCAACCTTTGCCAATGCCATGATAGCCGTTGCCCAAATGCTTCCCGATTCACCAACTTCTGAGCAGATTGAAAACATTAGAGATATTATTCCCCATCTCGAAGACCTGGGAAACTGTTTCATTGCAAAGATAAAAGAAGCAATAGAGGCACAAATAATTTCTCTAGTATCAGTCCCCAATAATGAAATAATTTGGGTATTTGTGGGAATAGGAAGATTTTACAAAGGACAAGGATTATATAAATTAGCAAAACCCTGGCATAAACAATGCGTAAACGTTTGCCAAGTTCTGTTTGATGGCGACCATCGTTATGTGGCTGGTAGCTTAAACAATTTAGCAGGACTCTACGATAGTCAAGGGCGGTATAGCGAAGCCGAACCCCTCTATACCCAAGCCTTGGAGATGTATAAGCGGCTGTTTAATGGCGACCATCCTGATGTGGCTACTAGCTTGAACAATTTAGCTTTTCTATGCAATAGTCAAGGGCGATATAGGGAAGCCGAACCCCTTTTCATTCAAGCCTTAGAGATGACAAAGCGGCTGTTTGATGAGGACCATCCCCATGTGGCTACTAGCTTGAACAATTTAGCAGTACTCTACGATAGCCAAGGGCGGTACAGCGAAGCCGAACCCATTTTCACTCAAGCCTTGGAGATGAGAAAGCGACTGTTTGATGGCGACCATCCCCATGTGGCTACTAGCTTGAACAATTTAGCTTTTCTTTACAATAACCAAGGGCGATACAGGGAAGCCGAACCCATTTTCACTCAAGCCTTGAAGATGTATAAGCGGCTGTTTGATTGCGACCATCCCAATGTGGCTAGTAGCTTGAACAGTTTAGCAGGACTCTACGATAGTCAAGGGCGGTACAGCGAAGCAGAACCCCTCTATATCCAAGCATTAGAGATGAGAAAGCGGCTGTTTGATGGCGACCATCCCCATGTAGCTAGTAGCTTGAACAATTTAGCTTTTCTCTATAATAACCAAGGGCAATATAGGGAAGCCGAACCCCTCTACACCCAAGCCTTGGATATGAGAAAACGGTTGTTTAATGGCGACCATCCTAATGTGGTACACAGCTTGAGCAATTTAGCAGAACTCTACAAAAGCCAAGGGCGGTACAGCGAAGCCGAACCCCTCTACACCCAAGCCTTGGAGATGATAAAGCGGCTGTTTGATAGCGACCATCCCAATGTTGCATACAGCTTGAGCAATTTAGCAGAACTCTACAAGAGCCAAGGGCGGTACAGCGAAGCCGAACCCCTCTACACCCAAGCCTTGGCAATGTGCGATCGCATTTTAGAAGTTAATCATCCTTTAACTGCAACAATTCGAGAAAATCTAGCAATCTTTCAACGCCAGTCTACTTTCCGTGCTATTTGGAAACGTCGGTTAGGTAAGTTTGTCCAAATCTTAAAGGCGATATTAATTTTACCGTTTTCTCTATTGTGGCGATTGGCTAAAAAATTAATTCGTAATAAAAAGAGCGAGTCCAGACGATAGAGATTGCAATCTAGTAGTTTTGAGCGTTCGTCGTAACACTTGCCTACGGCACGCTCCGCGAACGTGGAAGCAAGCTACGCGTAGCGTCTCGTAAAGAAGGCATCGCTATTTTCTCATCAACCAAGGTGCGATCGTTAAACGTTTCCGCAAAGACAACGCCTAACAATCTTGATAACATGGAAAAAATAGTTCAACCTCGCCGCCAAGGTTATGAGTAACATTAATATTTCCTTGCCTGAGCCGATGAAAGCCTTTGTTGATGAACAAGTGGCTCAAGGTGGCTACGGTTCAGTTAGCGAATATCTACAAGAGTTAATCGTTCAAGACCAAAAACGCAAGATGCAAGAACATATAGAAGAACTTCTAATTGCAGGGCTTGAAAGTGGAGAGACGATAGAAGTTAATGATGAATGGTGGCAGCAAAAACGCACACACTTGCTCAACCAGATGCATCAAGAGAAATAATGACAAAGCGAATAGTCATTACACCCAAAGCCAGTTTAGATATTGATGAGTATTTTGCTTACATTGCCCAAGAAAATCCCGACACGGCTCTTTTATTTTTTGACTCTGTAAGAGAAACTTTTGCACAGTTAGCAAGAATGCCTGGAATGGGTAGCCGTTATCCTGTGGAGAATCTTCGTTTACAAGGTTTACGTAAATGGGCTGTTAAGAGATTTAAAAAATATTTAATTTTTTACTTTGAGCGAGATGAAAGTATTGAAGTTGTGCGGATTCTCTATGCAAGACAAGATATAGAAAGGATTTTAGAACAGGAATGATATTGATTAGCGATCGCTTGTATGATTGCCTTGGTGGAGCGATGTCTACGACGGGCTACGCCTACGCTATTTTCTCATCAACTAAGGGGCGATCGTTATTTCTAAGCCTTGATTACCAGATAATCTCGACAGAATACTGTGCAATTTTCTTGTCTATGGTTACAATTGGCAAATTCTCTACTTGACTTTGGGCAATCAAAATTCGGTCAAACGGATCTCGGTGAATGTTTGGCAAGTTGGCAACCTGTAAAGTGTGTGTCATTTGAATGTCTAGACTCTCGAAGCGGTTCAGTGCTAGTCGGTTTGGAATATATTCTTCTACAGGTTCAGGTAAAGTTAGCTTACCCGATTTAGTCTTAATGACAATCTCCCAAACACTTGCCACACTCAGAAATAAAATATTACCTGAATCAGCAATTATACTGCGACTGGTAGAAGATAACTGAGGATCATCTGTTACCCACCAAAGAAATGCATGAGTATCTAGTAAAGCTCTCATCGCTAAACTAGATTAGAACTGTCAAAATCATTTAGGATATCTTCTGGTAAAGGCTCGTCAAAATCTGGTGCAATGATAACTTTACCTTTATCCAATCCTGGAATTCGAGGTGAAGCTGTATCTGTGAGAGCTACTAAACGTGCAACTGGAATACCTTTCTGTGCAATCACGACTTCTTCACCAAGTAATACCTGACTCAGCAATTCAGAAAACTTGGCAGTTACTTCAGAAACATTGACGGTAATGCTCATTTGCCTAAGTAATTGTTAACTCCTAATATTTCTTAGGATAACACTGGCTATAAGTGCATTTTTCAATCTTGTGGCGATGACTTGATTATCTGCGTAAATGCGTACTCTGCAAAGCATCTCGTAGAGAAGCAGCTTGTCGTTAAACATCGCTTTTCGTCTCATAAAAATCAATCAGTATGACCAGTGCGATCGCTTGAAAACTAAACTAGACAACTTTACCATTCAACTTGTACAAATCTAAACAATACGAAGACAGTAGAAATATCTTTAGATAGAGCCGGAATCATTGACGTTCTAAGTATATACGCAATAAAATTATTGTAGTAGAACCTAACGATAGAGTTAATTAAAATAATTTGCCCAGAGAATAAAGACAAGCAATATTAAAGAGAATTTGGACAAAAAAATGAACGCCAAAACTATTGCTTTTTTGGGAATTACAGCAGCCTTTGCAAGCTTAGGAAGCCAAGTATACGCACAGGCACCAGCATCAAGCTCAAATCCAGGACAATACAGATTAACTGGTGATTCTCTAGTTGGAATTGATAATAGAACAGCCCAAGAAGACTTTCAAGGCTTTTTTGAGCAAACTAATCCAGCAACTATCTCTAACAATAATAGAGGAGGTAATAAAACTCCAGCGAGAATACAGTTTAACGAATCATTATCACAACCAGACACTTCTGTTTTCTTAGCGCCGGCTCAGTCTGGGGATGACAATGATGGATTGGAAGTACAGTTAGATATAGGCAGAGAATAATCAGGTATAAAGGTTGACGAAGAAAGGCAGGAGGCAGAAGGAAAATAAATTCTTTCCTTCTGCTAAAAGGGTATAAGCCCCTCATGTAGAGACGCGATTTATCGCGTCTTTCTAACGTGTCTTTTAGACGCGATAAATCGCCGTCTCTACAAGGAATGGACGCTTATTTACCACGAAGATTTGCTTGAAAAACCATGAGCATCAGTGTTTTTGTCAACAATATTTACATATGTTAATATTGTCTTTCTGGTTCAAGTACGGATATTCAGTATGGTTTCCATAAAGACTGTTCTAAAAGATTCAGAGCAAGTCACTCGGTTGTTTTCTCATCTCGAATTTGATGGAAAAAAGCTCAATCATCAACCGGGTAGCGTATTGGGAAGTACTGCATTAATTGCTGGAACCACTGTTGGGGCTGGGATTCTGGCCTTACCAGCCGTTACTCTGCCGTCTGGTATTGTGCCATCCACATCTGGGCTGATTGCTGTTTGGCTATACGCTTTAGTTTCAGGGTTATTGGTTGCAGAAGTAACCTTAAACATAATGCGAACAGAAGGGCATCCAAGTTTAGGTTTTTTGGGAGTTGTTGAGAAAATCCTGGGCAAGGTGGGAGCGCGACTTGCAGGCGGTGTATATTTATTCATGCACTATGCTCTGTTGGTGGCATACATCACCAAAGGCGGAGAGATTTTAGGAACTGCGACGGCAAAAATCTGGAGTGTGCAGATATTGCCTGCGTGGGTGGGCACAACAACTTTCACGCTCTTATTTGGTGGCATTATGTATCTTGGGCGAGAAAAGTTTATTGAGAAATTAAACAGCGCCTTTGTCGCAATTGTCATTGTTTCCTTTTTGGGACTATTGTTTTTGGCAGGAGGACAGATTCAGAGTACCCAACTGTTATTTCAAAACTGGAGTGCCCTTGGTAGTGCCATTTCAGTGATGGCTGTGGCGTTATTTTTCCAAAACGTTGTGCCGTTAGTTGTGACGCAACTCGAAGGGGATGCCCGCAAAATTCGTCAGTCTATCTTTATTGGCTCAGTGATTCCTCTAATTATGTTCTTGGCGTGGAATGCTGTAATTTTAGGAAGCGTGAGTCCCGATATGCTACATGGCGCATCTGTGGGTAGAACTGTTTTTGATCCATTGCAAGTTCTCCGAGCCGGTGGCGCGGGAGAATGGTTAGGAGTGCTAGTATCCATTTTTTCAGAGTTTGCGATCGCTACATCATTCATTGGATTTGTCTACGGATTGCTGGATTTGTTAAAAGATATTTTCCTACTGGCACAGGCAAAACTTTCTAGTCGCCTACCCCTTTATTCGCTGGTTCTTTTCCCGCCAATGACTCTCGGAACGCTCAATCCCAGTATCTTTTTTACTGCCCTAGATTACACTGGAACATTTAGTATCTCAGTTCTAGGTGGAATTATTCCGGTGTTAATGAGTTGGAAGCAACGTCAAGAACAAGAAAACTCAGATAGCAGAAATCAACTACTCGTTCCTGGTGGGAAGGTGACACTCATTGTCATGGTTGGAGTGGCATTAGCCATGATGGGAAGACAAATTCTGTCAATTTACCCAAAGTAAAACCATCAATTAAAAGTTTGGTGTAGCATTATAACTATATAACTGTAGTACGAAAATGCCAATCACAATCAAATGAGTGATTCTCGCCTCGTAAAAATCAGCAAATATCTCAGCAAATATCTGCGACACACACCGGATGCAATTGGAATTAAACTTGCTCCTAGTGGCTGGGTTGCTGTTGATGAACTACTTAACGCGTGTGCTAAAAACAAGTTTCCGATTAGCCGTCAAGAATTAGAGGCAGTAGTTGAATCCGACGATAAACAACGCTTTTCTTTTGATTCTACAGCTACTTTAATTCGTGCGAATCAAGGACATAGTGTAAAAGTCGATTTACAATTAGAATCTGTTGTTCCCCCAGACGAGCTTTATCACGGCACGGGGCACAAATCTGTAGAGTCAATTCTGCAAACAGGAATTTGCAAAATGTCACGCCATCATGTCCATTTATCGAAAGATATTGCAACAGCACAAACTGTTGGTGCAAGATATGGAAAACCAGTAGTTTTTGCCGTATATGCTGCGGCAATGTATCAGGCGGGTTTTATCTTCTATTGTTCTGCTAATGGTGTTTGGTTGGTGGATAACGTGCCACCTGAGTATTTACAAAAAATTTGAATAGAAAATTGCGTCTAATTTCTCCAAAAATCATAGGGGCAATTCATGAATTGCTCTTACTCCAATCACTGATAAATCGCTATTGTACCAATACTGCTCGGTTAAGGATTTTTAACTTGGAATTGGGTTTGGGGAAAAGGTTAAAGGTTAAAGGTTAAAGGTTTTTTCTTTCCCCTTCCCCCCGCCCCTTATCCCCAGAGGGGGCCCCACCTTCCCCTTTTCCCCTTAACCGACAAGTATTGGCTATTGTACCCATTGAAATATTGTTTACAGTTAAACCGTGAGTTAGTGCCAGTTATTGTTTATAGTAATTTGAAACCGAGGTGATAGAAAGCGCAGAAACACAGCACTAATTTAGCAAATCAGGTTCTTCACGAACAATCCTGTCGTAAAGTGGCTGGAAGCTTAACCACCCATTTGTATGTGACCCCACTTGAGTTTGTGTTAAACGGGCTGTTTCGTGTTTGATAGTAGTGGGTCTACCCGCAGCTTCTGCTAGTAGTTGGGCTTGGCACGATCGCTCTAAGTTAATGTACCAAAAGGCAGCTTCATCTACTGTATGTCCCACAGTTAAAATGCTGTGGTTACGCAAGATTATAGCTTTCTTTGACCCTAAGGTTTGCGCCAGTCGCTGACCTTCAGAACTTTCTAAAACCACACCTGTGAAGTCATCAAATAGTGCATGATCTTCATAAAAAGCACAGGAATCTTGAGTCAATGGGTCGAGGAGACGCCCCAAACTAGACCAAGCTTTGCCATAAAGTGAATGGGCGTGAGCTGCCGCGATTACATCAGGTCGAGCTTCATGAATCTGAGAATGGATGGCGAAAGCGGCTCGATTCACTTCAGCATCGCCTTTAACTACCTCACCTTCTCTGTTAACTAAGAGCAGGTCAGAAACTCGGATATGGCCGAAGTATGTTCCTAATGGATTGACCCAGAAATGGTCTGTAAACTCCGGATCGCGAGCTGTAATATGTCCTGCGATTCCCTCGCTAAATCCAAATTTACCAAACAGGCGAAAGGCAGCGGCTAAACGTTGCTTACGGTGCAAACGTTCGTCTTCAACTCGATCAAATACGGGGGGTTTTGGTCTATTGTACTTGGGCATGTTCTTTTTCTTCTTTCTCTTTACAGGGAGCGTTAGAATATCCAGAGCAAAAGGTTTTGATGCTGTGAGATTCTGGGATGAACTGGTGACGCAAGATACACTCAATATCATTACCTAGAAGATGGATACAGATGCGCTCTAAGATGTGGTTTTGACGGTCTGGATATCACCATCTGGCGGTAACAGACGATAAATATCCCTTGGTTGAAGCGATGCCTATGGCTGGCTACGCCTACGCACTTCGATTACTTGTAATTATGCGTATCCTTTAGCATCGCCGTTATCTATACGGCGATAGACTGTTTCTTGTTAATTGCCTTTGTATAAACCAATTAATCACTAAAGATTATTGAAGAAGGCAGGAGGCAGAGGGCAGAGGGCAGAAGGAACAATTGAATGGGGA
>NZ_JAYGHD010000121.1:0-11590 GCF_034932245.1 Nostoc sp. UHCC 0251 | reverse complement strand
CGAGGAAAGTCTTATCAAGCTAGGTTTTTAGGACTTGTGTGTACACCGTAGCCTTAAAAAAGGGGGAAACCGGAATTAAAGTCCTTAAAAAGAGGGATTTAGGGGGATCTAAAACGTTTTGCTACCGAGCAGAGGACTTTTAAATCCTCTCAGGTACTACCCATAAGTAAAGGGTTGCGCCGTTTACTCGGATTACTCGTTTTGGTTTCCACTCACCCATATCAAAGCTGTGGGAAACAATGCGAGTGCCAGGTTTCAATTCTTTTAATAATTTGGGTCGTAGTTTTACGTTAAGATCGGGTAGCAAGTAAAGCGTGACTACTGTTGCCTGTTTTAAGTCAGTTTGAAACAGGTTTTGTTCGTGAAAATCTACGCGATCGCTTACTCCGACTTTTTGAGCATTAATACGGCTTTTTTGTACAAAATATGGATTAATTTCTACACCAACAGCACGATGAGCATTATATTGATGCACAGCAGTAATAGGAATTCGCCCATCACCGCTACCTAAATCATAGACTATATCCTTGCTGTTAACTTCTGCTAGCTTCAGCATAGCGTCTACTACTTTTTGTGGTGTTGGGATATAAGGTACATCTGCTCGGCTTACTTGAGATTTAATTATTGAATCAGGCTGCTGTTTCTCTGTCTCAAAATTGCGTTCTAAGGTACAACTAGAAACGCTAAATATCGCACTAACTCCAATAAAAAATAATAGTAGATGTTCTTTAGCAATCATGATATTGATGTTTGTCAACAATCATAATCAACTCTCTAGTTTTAATTAACTTTACTTTCGTTGTAAAATCTTAGAACACTTATTTTTTGTTATGTTTTGTAACGGTTGGTAGTCACAACAACTAATTGCTGCTTTTGTGAAAACAATAGAAGGATTTACCGCACACTTGAGATAGCTGTTTTTTGAAAAAAAATGACAATTTGTACAAGGAAAATCATCTAAATTATTTATATTTTCAGGTTGATGAGATAGTTTTAGCTTATGAAAAATAACTATCCCGCCCATTACTAACAATATAAAAGGAGCCAAAATCAAAGATGGATCTGAAGTTGCTACAGTATTTGTATTCTCTCCAATCAGCTTTTCGCTCTCACGCTTTTCTGTAATCAAACTTATTCTAGATAGGTTTGTTTGAGTCAGATTTAATAGATCAAAATTTAAGTGTTCTGCTATATCTTGTCCGAAAATTTCATTTGCTTTCATGTCATTTACCTTTTATAAAATTCACTTGTTCATGTTTTGTTAGTTTTTTAGATAAAATTGGCTATAAAAGCAAATTGTTTAGTATTTAAAATTTTTAAGTTATTTATGATAAATTTAGTGATAATTAAACTTACAACAAGAATGTGATCAAAAAGTGACAGTAAGACAATCATTTTGTCGGTGGCAAAACGTTGTCGATCCCCCCAACCCCCCTTAAAAAGGGGGGCTTTAATTCCGGTTCCCCCCTTTTTTAAGGGGGGTTAGGGGGGATCTGAAAGTGTTTAAAGTCACAGTGAAATACTTTTCAAACAACCTCTAAGATTGGCATATATGATATGGTAAATTTGTGTTAATTTATTTTTGACTACTAACATCAATTCTGTATTCAGATCGTCTCCGGCTCCGCTACTAAATTTTGGTGTAAATGTATGTTTCACAAAAAACAGTATAAGTCAGGAATATATTTATGAGTAGCTTAGTCTTATTATTAATGGGTTTTGGAACTTTTTTCTTGGCTTTGAATACTCAAGATGAAATTAATCGCATTACTGCTATGATAAGCGGGACAATTCTTTTAATTTGGGGCTTGGCTCTAGCTCCCTTGGCATTCCAATTGCTAATTGAGATTGGATCAGTTTTAGCAGCTTTCTCTGTTTGTATGCGTTGTTTGGGTTGTGGTTATAACCGCGATTGATTTTTAAGTAACTTGATAAGTTATAAGTTTTCTGACATCTTCAAGAGATAAATTAAGTAATTGAGCAGTCATCACTTCTAACATATTAACTTCAGTGACTGGTAGCACAAAATTCAACTTTTTTAAAGCATTATTAGCAGTTCTCACCTCAACCAAGCTAAATCCTTGCTTTTTTTCAATTTTAGCTTTGATTGCTGTCAAATTTAGTAGGATTTTTACTTTTATTTGTTGATTAAGCTCTAGTTTTTTGATTTGAGGATACAATCCTAATTTTTGTGCGATCGCTATTTCTGTAAATTTAGAATTGGGAATTTCTAGCTCTAATCTTTTAAGCATGGAGTTGGCCGTTTTAATTTGAACTTGAGTCAAATTCTCTTCTGGCTCTATCTTTAGATCAATTAGTGTAAAATTTAGCGCTAGCAAAACCTGTGGTAATGTATCAGCTTGCAGTTTATCTAAAGTTCTATAGGAGAGACTTAATAATTGCTTTGTGAGGAAATCACCACCAGCCCAAAAAGCAATGCCTACTAATAGTAGAGGTAAAAAAAATAGAAAAACTTGTGGGCGTAAATCAGGCATAGCTTTCAATTTATAAGGTTTATAGTTGTGAAGCTATAAAAGCATTTGTAACTATCTATTGGTAGATATACCTTATTCATTATGGAGAATAATTTAAAATTTAAAATCTAAAATTAGATAGAAGACATAAAGTTAGTTAGCTTCTCTAATTTTAAAAGGGAGTTGATGACTTTATTGCAAGGCTTGACGCTAAGAAGTTTTATGCGGATTTTACTCGTAGAAGACGATTTGGAACAATTAGAACCATTACAAGGTATTCTGTCAGAGGCAGGATATATTGTAGATGCTGCGGAAGATGGAGAAATTGCCCAATGGCTGATTTCGCAAAAAGATTACGATCTATTAATTGTAGACTGGATGTTACCAACAATTAGTGGATTGGCTCTGTGTCGCCAGTATCGTCTCTCTGGTAAAAATGCTCCAGTATTGATGTTAACTGCTAAAGATACCACAGCCGACAAAGTTATGGGTTTAGATGCAGGAGCCGATGATTATTTAGTTAAACCTGCTGACTTGGTGGAACTCTTAGCACGAGTACGCGCTTTGGGGCGAAGAGTTCCTAATTGGCAGGGGTATAGTTTACGTATAGCAGATTTAGAATTTCATTTAGCTGAATTAAGTGTAGAACGGAGTCAGGTAAAAGTAGAATTATCTCCACGTGAAGGACAGTTACTAGAATACCTGATGCGTCATCCCAATCAGGTTTTAACTCGCACCCAGATTGAAGACGCTTTGTGGGAGTACGGTATGGAACCAGAAAGCAATGCCTTAACTGTGCTAATACGCAAGTTGCGGCAACGCTTGCAAGTATTGGGTGCAGAAGACTGGATTAGAACAGTTTATGGTATGGGTTATCGCTTAAATCCTCAAGAATAAAAACTGGGAGAGTGAGAATAATAACATTACTAACGATTACTTATGTTTAATCGCAGCCGTCGCAATCTTGCAAGTTGGTTCACACTAACAATGGGCAGTATTTTAATTGTGTTTGCGGCGGTAGTGTACTACTGGGAAGTCATAGATGAGTTGGAGGAACTAGATCGATTACTTTATAAAAAAACGAGTGTGATGGCAGCTAATGTCAAGTCGGAGCTGCATAATGGCAAGCGACAGGTAGACTTAGAACATGTACCATTGTTAGGAAGTATGGTACAACCATTGCCGGATAGTCAACTCGTGTATGCAAGTTGGTACGATGAGCAAAAGCAACTGGTACAATTTTTTGGTACAATTCCTAGCGATCGCCTTTCAATCTCAGGTGGGTTTGATACTATCAAGGCTGATAGTAAAGTCTGGCTACGTCAGGTAACGTTGCCTGTTTACCAAAATGGTTTATTAATTGGTTATTTGCAGGCAGCGATGCCGATGACAGCTACTGAAAGCGCTTTAGCTGAATTCCGTATGGTTTTGGCTATCTCAGCACCTATAACTTTAACTGTAGTTGCCCTCACAGGTTGGTGGTTGGGAGGGCTAGCAATGCAACCAATTCGCCACAATTACGATCATCTGCAAAGGTTTACAGCTGATGCTTCCCACGAATTGCGATCGCCTCTGGCAGCAATTATTAGTAATGCTCAGTATGGCTTTTTATCTAAATCTACCGATCTGGAGATGCAACGTCAGCGCTTTCAAAAGATTTTTGAGATCGCTAAGTCAATGAGCATTCTAGTAAATAATCTGTTGTTTCTGGCACGTTCTCAAGGTCAATTGCCGAATGAATCATTACAAGTAATTGACTTAAATAATTTGCTTGTGCAGATAACAGATGATTATGCCACTCAAGCAGATGCACAACATCTTAGTTTAGTTTTCAAACTACCAAATAATAATCTAACTGTGCTTGGCGATGCCGATTTGCTCCGTCAAGTAATTATAAATTTACTTAATAATGCTTGTAAATATACTCCTCCTGGTGGCCAAGTTCAATTGCAATTATTTACCCAATCACATTGGGGTATAATTCAAATTATAGACAATGGCATTGGTATTCCTGAAGCTGATTTACCGTATATTTTTGAACGATTTTATCGAGTGGATAAAAAGCGCTCTCGTCAAACCGGAGGATTTGGTTTGGGGTTAGCTATTGCCCAACAAATAGTTGAATCTCATGGTGGTAAAATTACTATTAAGAGTGTGTTTAAAGAAGGTACAACTTTACAAATTTATTTGCCTCTAAAGTAAAATTTATAAATTCTGCTTCTATGACGATAGCTTTGACGCGTCACGATTATTATGCATTTACAAATAAAGCTAATCATAATCCTAATTTATGTGATCGCTTGGGTTTTCCTCTTTAAACGCCCGGCTTCTATCGATCGCTTGCAGATGCTAAATCTGATGTAGTCAAATAATAGCGTGCTAATTAACAGGTAGTTCAGGGTAAAATAATCATTCTCCGCAGCCGTTCAGGAAAGAGAATACAACCAATGCCTAATCTCAACCTCCTTTCAGAATATAAAAGCTTTGGTGGCAAACTCGGCTTTTACAGTCATCACTCATCAACCTGTAACAGTGAAATGCGCTTTGCTGTCTATCAACCACCACAAGCAACTCAAAAACCTGTGCCAATTCTCTATTTCCTCTCTGGATTAACTTGCACCGAAGAGAATTTTATGGGGAAGGCGGGAGGAGTGCAGCGCTTTGCGGCTGAGTACGGTTTGATATTGGTTGCACCAGATACTAGTCCGCGTAATACTGGTATTCCAAGTGAGGATGATGACTGGGATTTTGGCACGGGTGCGGGCTTTTATGTTGATGCTACAGAAGAACCGTGGCGTAAAAACTACCAAATGTATAGTTATGTAGTCCAGGAATTACCTGCTTTAATTACTGCAAACTTCCCTACCCAACCGGATAAACAAGGTATTTTCGGTCATTCGATGGGGGGACATGGGGCGCTTGTCTGTGCGTTGAGAAACCCAGAACTCTACAAATCAGTATCAGCCTTTGCACCTATCACTGCACCTATGCGTTGTCCTTGGGGTCAAAAGGCTTTCAGTGGTTATCTTGGCAACAATCAAGAAAGTTGGCGTGCTTATGATGCTAGTGAATTAGTCAAGCAAGTAGGATATCACAGTCCAATTCTCATTGACCAAGGGACTGCTGATAAATTTTTAGTTGAACAATTACTACCAGAGGTGTTTGAGCAAGCTTGTGCAGATGTTAAGCAGCCGCTAAACTTGCATTATCAAGAAGGCTATGACCACAGTTATTATTTCATCGCCAGTTTTATTGAAGATCATATCCGCCATCATGCGCTCGCTTTGAAATAATCAGATCGGAAAACAAATAATAAAAAAAGGAATACAGAATAAGTATACCGAAAGGAGTATTTAAAAAAATAAGTGGGGTGATAATATCAAGCAATAAACATTCTACCAGATTATCAATTTTCCTTGATGGTTGATCCTGCCCTCACTAAATTAGTGATACATAGGCGTTAGAGGCAATCATAGGTACACTCAGTTCGTATCTCGTTTTTAATAGCTGGAAAATGTTTATATCTCGCAGTCATTTTATTTTTTCAAAGGGGAAAATTTTATGAATTTTCTGAAAAAATGTTCCAATTTAACTGCCCGTTTAATATGTTTAGAAATTTTATTTATTGCACCTGCTTTAGCTGATGAGTGTTCGTCAAATCAGCGAGCACCTTTGCCAGGATGTGTTTCAGCACAATATATTAGTGGTGGAACTATTATAACTAATAACTGTTCTTATACAGTTACTATAAAAGTTGATATAGCTAACAGTCCCGATAAACGGGTAGACGTTGGTCCCAACGGAGGACAAACTGTAGTTGGTGTTGGCGGTAGGTTTCAGTTGTTTTGCTGTCCCAGATATAATAATTGTGCTTAACAATACCTTCACCAAAAAAGAGTATGAATTGGTGTAGCCCGTCGCAGGCATCGCTTTAATTGGCTGATATTAGCCGTCCCATCGCTGAGTGCAGAGCAGTCAACCGTAGGACAATCTGCTCAATTTCCAAATCTAATATGCTGTAATCGATGACTGCTTGACGAACAGGTGTATGTCCTTGATTGACAGCTAATTCTTGTATACGGGATGTCCGCAGTGCTTGCAGGTGCGGTTGGATTTTGTGTAGCGTTTCTTCCAAGTCAGGTAAGGGGGGTGGGGTAATTTCCTGCTGTATTGAATCAGCTAACTGCTCTAACAGTAGCGAAACTTGGCGGACAAAGGTTTCTAATTCCGAGAGTGGCACTGTTCCTCGAAAATGTTCGAGATGTACTGCCAAAACTGTTACGGCGTTAGTAAAACGTCCCATGTACACCAGCAGCGTCATCACTGGTTCTACTAATTCTTTCTGCATTTGAGGTTCGCGTAGCAATCCTTGGAAGGAGGCTTGGGCATTGCCAATTGCCAATCCAGTTTGTCGCCGTTGACTGATAATGTTAGAGTCACGCTCCTTTGTGCCCTGGTAAACAGCCATTACATCCCGAAAGTATTTGTGACATTCTCGCAGAGCAGTAGCGAGTTGACTAGGTAAGCGATCGCGTTCCCGATTTGGCAAGATAAAATGATGACTTGCAAAAGCCAGTCCCGCCCCAATTAATGTATTTAATACCCGAAAGCCAGCAAATTGCCAACCAATCGGATGACCAATATCAATAATGAGTAAAACAAATATTGATAAGAAAACCACTGAATAAGCATAGTTGAAACTGATCAGGGAAATGCCAAAAAAGACTGTCAGCAAAATGATCATGTCTAATACAGGCTTACTGGTGATAGCTGCAACTATGACACATACTAATACAGCTCCCAAGATCGTCCCGCCAACTCGCTGAAAAAACCGCTGGAAAGTTGCACCAAAGTTCGGTTTGAGGACTAGCATGATTGTCAGTGTCACCCAATACCCCATTGGTAAATTAGTAATGCTATATAAGATTACGCCCACAGATAGACTCACGCCAATGCGGAGAGCATGACGAAAAATTGCTGAATCTAAGGTGAGGTTTTCTTTGAGTAAATTTAAGAGCGATCGCTGTTTGTTTTCAACTAAAAGAAGTGTATCTATATCTCGGTGACTCATTTTGCTGTGATCTCCCAGAGATTTAGCTGTCTGAGCCGTGTATTGCAATTGCTTGATTAGCTTTTCTATCATCAGCACCAAGTTAGTCAGAGCAACGAGAGTTGTGTAGTATGTCTCACTCCCAGCAATTGCTTTTCTTTGCAGATTTTCTTGTTCCTTGAGTGCTTCACAGATGCGGCTGAGATTTCCCAGATCGATGCTGGCAGGCTTACCAGATATGACTTTCGCTATGGCTTGGAGAATGACTGATATTTGTTTGAGTGCATCGTCTACTAATTGTTGGACTGCGTGATATTGCTGATGTTGGAAGTGAGTTTCTAGTAACTCTGTTAAGGCAATAACTGAGCCAAGCAAGCGATCGCCATCTTGAATTAGTACTAAAAACTGTTCATCCATCCAACTCCGAGCCGGCTGTCCAATCCGCACTGTACCTAAAGTAGCCCGTGCTGTTTCTAATGCCTTTCTAATTTCAAGAATATTTTCAGATGTTGCCACTTTACCGAGAAATACCTGAATATAGTAGGCGATCGCACTGAAGCAGCCAGCCAAAGCTATCCGTAACGGGTTATAAGGTTTAAAGGGCCACATTACTAAGGAAAGTAACATTGCCCATCCACCTGCAATCAGACATAGCAGCGATCGCATCAGTGCAACTTCCAAGTTTCCTGGCTGTGCGATCGTGGAAATAAATGATATCCCCACCACCAGACCGACATTTGCACCAGCATTACCGTACATCGACGCAAAACCGGAAGCAAGTCCCCAGAAAAATGTCAGCACCACAGTTAGCACTGGAACTCTAGCGACTAGAGTAGCCACAAATACTGAAACAGCCATTCCCAAAGTAGCCGCAGTCATCGCCTTAGCTTTTATCTGGTAAGGGCCACCAATATTCGCTAAGTTGACAAAGTAAGCCATTAAACCGACAAATAATCCGCTTTCCCTTTGGTTAATCAGTTGCCCAATTAGCATAGGAACCCCCAACCCTAACGCCGCTCGTAAGCCGTTGGATATTGCTGGCTTTCCTGGCTCTGACTGGATCAGAAATCTGAGGAAATTACTTCGATTCAACTGCATTATTTTTGTTAATAAAACAAAATTATTTTAGCTAGAGTTATGCTTTAGGGCATTTTAAGTTCCCTGGTTAAATAAAAGGCTAGGTTTTCTGCCCATTTTTTTGATCTTAATACTGTAAGCGATAAGATTAAAAATAAATTTATGCTGTGTTTATGGCAACCCAACTCAGCCAAGCCAAATCCCAAACTGAACTGGTAATCTCTTGGGAAGCCTTACCCAAGGATTTTAAACTAGAGGATGAACCAGTGGAGAATACAGGTCAGCCACTTTTGGCTGGTGCTTTGCGTGAAAGCCTAGAAATCAGTGGATTCATCCAACCCCAGATGTTGATAGCTTCCAACTTTGGTCTTTGTGCCACAGTCAATGGCCAATTCATTGCCAAAGCACCTGACTGGGTTTATGTGCCATCGGTGAATGAAGTTGTGGGCAATCGTAAAAGTTATACACCCAATTTAGATGGAGATATTCCAGCGATCGCCATCGAATTTCTATCGGATACTGAGGGTGGAGAATATTCGGTCAAGCGAAGTTATCCACCTGGAAAATGGTTTTTCTATGAGCAAATTTTGCAGATTCCCATCTACATAATTTTTGAACCAGATGGCGGTTTATTAGAATATTATCAACTGGAAAATAAACGTTATGAGTTAAAGCAACCTGACGAAAATGGTCGTCATTGGATTGATGTAATTGGCTTATTTTTGGGGACTTGGCAAGGAACAAAAGAAGCTCGCACTGGCTATTGGTTGCGCTGGTGGGATCAAGCTGGTAATCTATTACCGTGGGCTGTAGAACAGATTGAACAAGAACGCCAACGCGCCGAACAAGAACGCCAGCAAAAAGAACGACTCATTGCTTATTTGCAATCTCAGGGTATTGACCCAAATAATTTACCTCCGTTCGAGTAGAAACTAAAAACCACCTTTTTGTAGGGGTAATTTATTAATTACCCCTACAAAAATCATGGCGTTGCTGAATTGAAGTATGAATCTGGATGTAGAGACGTAGCACTGCTACGTCTCTACAAGGATTTGGTATTATGCAGAATCATTTTCATATATGAAATCAGCAACTCCAAAATCATGCAATTTTGCAAAACAAATTATTGTAGCAATTAAGCAACAATATAAGGCGAGTCAATCGCAGCTACACGACCAGCATCCACCAAAGCTTGGTATACCATCACTGCTACCTCAGCGCGTGTAGCATCGCGGGTAGGATTGAGTTGTTGAAGGTTCGGGTGATTGACGATAATCCCCTTGTTTATAGCTTTTACTACCTCATCCTTGGCATATTCAGGAATCTTTGCTTGGTCATCAAAAGTTTTGGTAGCGGTTGCATTATCAGCAGATAACCCCAATCCATTTACTAAAGAAACGATCACTTGCACGCGCTGGATATTTTTATTGGGGGCAAAGGTATTGTCAGGAAAACCAGAGAGAAATGAACCTTGATATGCCTGCTGAATTACCTTGGATGCCCAGAAGTCTGCTGGTACATCTTTGAATTTGATCACGGGGCGGTTTGGCGGTGGGTTGAAAGCTTTTACCAGTAATGCGGCGTATTGCGCCCGTGTCATCGTAGCATCCGGTTTAAATGTGCGATCGGGAAAACCATTAACTATCCCCAATTTGACTAATTCCCGAATAAAGCCACCTGCCCAATGATTCGTAATATCGGTTAATTCTATAGTGGGCGTGGGAGTTGGTGTCGGAGTGGGAGTAGGTGTTGGGGTAGGAGTTGGTATTGGAATGGGAATGGGAGTGGGAGTAGGTGTTGGCGTTGGAGTGGGTGTCGGTGTTGGAGTGGGAGTGGGAGTAGGCGTGGGTGCCGGAACTGAATTATCTGCAAACTCTAAGTTTCCTGTAACTTTAGACGTATCTATTTTATTTCCTACAGAAACCAGCTTGTTGGAACTGGCATTTTGCAAATTAAATTTACCGTTATTGCGTAGAGTATTGCCTCCTAAGCTATTGGTAGTACCTATATCAGGTAGGGCAGTTCCGATTACTGTAATGCCATCGTCAGTGTTATTTTCGCAGACATTGTTACGCAATACAGGACGAGCGCTGCCAGAGATGACAATTCCAGAACGGTTTTCGTAAATTTTGTTATCTCGAAGGGTGGGTGATGCAGTGTCACTAATGGCAATGCCAAAACCTGTTTTGAAGCAGGTATTATCTTGAATTTGACCTTTGGAATTTTTAGCGATCGCAATTCCATTGGCTGCATTCTCACTGAACACATTACCTAGAATAACTGGATTAGCCTCACCTGTAGTAAATACCCCCTCCCGCTTACAGTTTGTGAAGGTGCTATTAGCAACAGTAGGGGCAGTTGATTCAATCCACACACCACTACCACGACTAGCCAAATTTGTTACAGTCACTCCTCGCACTTCAGCTTTATCCAGCAGCACAAATGTGACATTCTGACCAGCAAAAGTACGGCTCAAATAGCTACCACTCCCTTCAATCAGAATACCATTGCCTTTATTGGTTTCATTGCCCACCACTGTAACCCCAGATGGAACAGTTAGCGGAAAGACTTCACCGCTAGCAGCATTGTAATTACCTTCTGCTAGTTGAATCTTGGTGTTATCTGTAGATACCTTAAGGGCTTGCGTAATAGTTCTGAATGGGGCTTGTTGGCTACCAAGGTTACTATCTTTACCTGATACTGGATTTACATAAAAAACCTGAGCCATATTTATACTTCCAAAAAATACATAGCTATCTTAGCGCTAACCATAAAATTAGGTAGTATTTGATGCATTAAGTACAAGTAACTTAAATTACTTCTCACTGTAAGGTTAAAAGATTACGCAAATACTTTTGGGGGTCACTCTCGACTAATCCAAAAGGGCGATGAGTGGGGAGTTAGGAATGTAAAATCTGGCGTTGCTGAATTAAAGGTAACTGCCCAGGTAGGAAAGTCAGGGATATTCCCGTGAGGGAGGAAAGATGGT
>NZ_JAYGHD010000120.1:0-11811 GCF_034932245.1 Nostoc sp. UHCC 0251 | reverse complement strand
TAATTTTTAGCGATCGCAGCTTTTTTGCCCGATCTCACCAAATCGCGTTGCTCCCGTGCCAGGTAACGGAAACGTAGAAACCGCAATACTTCGTGCTAAATGACTTGTTTGTGAATCTTCACAATTTCCTGTAAGCCTTATATGTTACAGTTTACAAGTTTCGACGCGAGAGAAGACCCCTCTATTCATCACTATCCCACATGACAATGCATACTCTAGTTTTCCTCTGGCACCACAAGGCAAATGTCCCTGTGGAGAATTTTCTGGTCTGAAGGTCAGGTCTGAGTATTTAAGCCACTCTTTATTAAAAAACATTCCTTTTCGCCATCCGACGCGATCGCCAAACTTTTCGTAGTCTTTTCCAACGCTTTCCCAAATTTGCTTTTGCACACTAAACCTAAAGTGCCCATTGCTGTATTTTTTCCACAGTTGGTCAATGGTGCGTAAGTCAGTGCAAGGAAATTTATCAATACATTCAGAACTAAGCCAGCCTTCTGATTCTCTGTCTGATGCTTTGAGCATAACAGCCAGAGTTTCTTGATCCGCTTCTTTCCACTGTCCAGCTTTAAGTAAATCACGCAACCGCGTATAGTCTACACCTTTCTCAGAGGGGAGATCGTTAGCAGTAGATTGCTGTTCTAGTCGCAGCTTATCGGTTTTTTCTTGTTCTCTTTGTCTTTGTAGCCTATCTGCCTCTTCTTGTCGTTCTCTTCGTAGTCTTTCTGCTTCCTGTTTTTGTAGCCTATCTGCCTCTTTTTCTTGTTCCTGTAGCCGCAGCCTTTCTTGTTGCTGGTGTCGTAACTTTCTATTTTCCTCTTCTTGTTCCCGTAGTCGCAGCTTATCTGCTTCCTGTTTTTGCCTTCGTTCATCTCTTGCTTTCTTTAGCTTCTCAGCCGCCGCCCGAATTCCTCTAGCTACATCTGTGAAGGCTTCATCTTGATTGTGCCAATTCCTTGACACTACTGGTTCAGCATTCTTAGGCAAAGCTTGAAGTTTTGCAAATGGTGCGCCACTCCAATCAACGCTTCGCAGAATAACCGGGATAACACAAGCCTCTCCAGTATGGTGACGTTCTATTGCCTTTTTAACTTCGACATCCCAGCAATATTTAGAAAAAAGAAAATCTGAACTGATGAGCAACAGAATGATGTCGGCAGTGTTTAGATTATCGTTAATTTGATGATCCCACTCCTCTCCAGGTAGTATCTTGCGATCGTGCCAGCTTGAAATCACACCCTGCCATTCTAATATGGTCAGGTGTTTAGCTAGTTCATCCCGTAGAGTTTCGTCTTTGTGAGAGTAAGAGAAGAAAAGCTTTAACGATACCTCTGGCATTTTTGGTCTAAGGAGTAGGATAAATCACGCTTTAAGGAAATTATAGTGTTTTTACCTGATTTGCTTGAGAACTAACGCCAATGGCTAGAGCAGAAGTTATGACAACAAGCCCGCCTCAGAATAAATTCTGAGTCTAATAGCGAAAGTCGTCTAAAGACGACTGAGAAGAGGTTATAGTCCGTTTTAACGGACTTTAGCTATTAGCCCGGAACTTTAGTTCTGGGCGGTTTATGTCTCAATACGGTTGGGTTGAAGAATGAAACCCAACTTATATCTTAAAAATTACAAATTACGAATTAGCCCGATCGCAATACACTTCACCAAAGCTATGATCGGCATTAATCTCAATCACTAGATCGACCACTGTTGCATCTTTTACCAACGGCGTGATGAATAATTCGGGGTGAAGCGATCGCCAAAAATAATTGACAAATTGCTCTATCTCTGCATTGCTCATCCCCGATTTACCCGCAGCAATCATCTGCTGTTCAGCCTGTTTGCGCCACTCCAAAGAACAGCGGTAATCGGTGGGATATAGCACAATTAAGCTGTCTAATCGCTCCCAGAGTGGTAAATAATCGTGGAGGCGAAGATTCATATCGCGGGCAAACGCTCTATCTTCATCTGTTAGAATTGGCAATGGTGCAGTATCAAATACATCTGCGTTAATTGGACGAACACCCACAAACCAACCTTCAAATAGTACAATATCTACATTTGTGACGATTTCTGGAGTAGTGCGATCGCCAGCGCCTCCAAAAGCAGATTTATCAAAGCGGGGAATCATCACTGGGCTTTGGAACTGGCGGATTTGATCTAGTACATTTAAGCCTAAGTCTACATCGTGGGTTCCTGGTGGGCCGCGCCAAATCAAGCGGGGATCTTGCTGGGTTAAAATCAAGCGATCGCTGTAAGTTTTATATAAGTCATCCAAAGATAAACTCACAGTCCGGTATCCCAACTGATCGAGAATCAAACTGAGAACCTTGGACATTGTGGTTTTACCGGTGCCTTGTCCTCCTAATATTCCCTGAATCAGAGGGCGTCCCAACTGTTGGCGCTGCGATGCGATTTTGATCCCCAAAGGTAGCCACAAGTCCCACAATACCTGTAACATTTTCTTGGGTTCGATTTTGAGGCTAGTTTCGCAGAATTCGTTAAAAGCTGGCAATACAGATTCTAGTAAATGCGATCGCTCTTTTATCATTTCATCGACATTTTCCGGCGTGATCCCAAAAGCTTTAGCCCTCAACCCATCTGCTAACGCCGCTTCTCTTGCTTCCTGCTTCCCTATCTCCCTCATCTGACTACGATCCCAGCTTAAAGGCTTCGAGAAACAGACCGTAGGTGAAACCAACTTTGAGGAGATTTAGTGAGTCTACTAAGAGCGATCGCCTTTCCATAAACCTACGATGATAAAATATCCTACTGGTAATTTCCGTCAACACTACTAAAAAAGCAGCTACCACAATGTCTAATTCTGCTCGTTGACCGGCTGTAGTGGAAGCTACGTTTGCCAGAAAAAAACCGAGCAGAAAACTAATGATCAACAGCGATTGCCGCCGCCAAGGATTTAAAAACCATTGCCCCAAGCGTGTAGCAATGGCATCGAATAAATTATTGAGACGAGTGTTTTGCATGACAAGGGCTTCTGGGGAAAAGTCAAGATATCTTGAAATATCTTTTATATTAAGGAGGATATTGGTTTTAGCATCAGCTTGTTTGTTAATATTGTAGATACTTACTGGAATTCCAGTGTTTATTCAAATTTACCAATTTTATCATCTTCAGAGAAGTACAGTTTCTTAGAGGATGTTTGGAAAGTATAAATATTTAGTTTGCTCCCCTCAAGCTAGCCTTTAGAAGGGGAAAATGACTCGAATTTCCCTTTTTTGAGGGTAAACAGCCACTTGAGGTAGTTACCCAAGAGCCAAGGGGAAAGACAGTTCCCTAAGTTAGGAAACTCGCCCTCTTTCCCTAGACTAACCGTACTGCCTTCCCATTGTGCGAACTGGCGTGGATTTACGAGATCCAAAGACTTTCCAAACATTCTCTTAAGGTGGCTTCTAAATAGTGAGAGATAAAATATACCACTTAGATTTATGTAAAGTTTGGCAAAAGTCGCCTTATTGAGTCCGTTAGCAGTTTCGGAAAACTTTTATTTTTTTATCCAAATGAATTGGCTGGCTCGGTATCTAATTTTCTTGTTTTTATCCAAGCCTAATGTCAAGAAAAAAAGCAATAGGTGTCTGTACCCCAAGTTTATCAAACATCAAAGAAATAATTTTCTCCAAACATTTTCTAATCAAAATGATACTTATAATACATTGGTAACCCCCATTTTAAGAAAGTCTATATTAGACTACTTTCTATGATTGCTTTTTGTGATAATAGGCTACCATTTGGTCAAGCCTAGACAAAATATTTATTTCTAATAACTATCAATATGAAATCCTCAGTATATCGTAACGTCGGTATTACAGCTTCTTGCTTGGGACTGCTGGTTGCTCTGGTGGGATACTTTGGACTGAGCGTATCCTTTGAGTCCACAAACCCAGATACATCTTCACAACTGCCAACTGAAACTACCCAGTGGGAGACTTCTTCTACGCCCGTTTCACCTGAAAAAGGTATTTCTGCTAGTTTATCTACTCCAGGAACTAACCCAACCAATCAAGTAGAACATAGTATTAAAGAGAATACTTATCCTGTCTTGGCAGAGCGTGATAAATCAGCTAGCATTGCCAACGCTCAAGGAACTTTGCGAATGAGTAATCAAACAAATCAGCCTGTACGGTTGACTCTACTAGCGCGACAGTCGGTAGCAAAAAGCTCTGGTACTAAACACACTAACTATGATATGCCGGCACATTGGGATTTTGCTCCCCAAGAAGGTAGTGAGAAGGGACTGATTCTCTCTCTACCTCAGAATAATTTAAAGCTGGAAAAGGGAGATATTTTAGTTGCTTTTGCACAAGATGGTTCCCGTCGTTACTGGGGCCCCTATGTTGTCGGCGAAACTCAATTACCTAAATGGAATTCCCAAAACAGAGAATGGCAATTAGTGCTGAGTCCATAGTTTAAGGAGGCAGGAGGCAAGAGGCAGAAGGCAATAGGCAATAGGCAAGAGGCAAGAGGCAAGAGGCAATAGGCAGTCCCGATGAAACTTGTTTCATAGTTAAGATCAACAAAACGCTTATGGTGTATTCGTTTTGACTTTTGACTTCTGCTTTGCGGTACTAGTTGTGTTGGAGAAGTTTCTTTGGCAGCTTGGACAACTGGTGTTACTCAACGGGAAAAAGTGTAAAGTACTGAAGAGAAGAAAATTGTTGAATTTAAAACTCCGAAGAACAAAAGATAGATAATCAACGACTATTGAGTAGTGATTGTTGACTATTGACTAATGAGCATGAAATTGAGTGTTAAGCACACTGTTGATCAGTGGTTCAACAAAATAGCAAAGAATCCAGCCCTTGGTGTAACTGTGTCGATTTTGTGGTTGATGTTGATTGGCTGGATAGCTTTTGGGTGGAATTTGGGCAGCACTGGCTTGATTGATGAAACAGAGCCACTGTTTGCCGAAGCTTCCCGCCAGATGTTCGTCACAGGCGATTGGATTACCCCATTTTTCAATGGTGACACTCGTTTCGATAAACCTGCTTTAATTTACTGGTGTCAGGCGATCGCTTATGCAATTATAGGAGTGAATGAGTGGGCAGTACGTCTTCCTTCTGCGATCGCAGCCTTCAGTTTAGTTTGTTTAGGTTTTTACACCATACAGTGGTATTTTGCTAAACAAGACGAATTAGAGCAAGTTTCACGCCCTACTCGCCGCTACTTAACATCTTTTATAGCAGCAGCGCTCATGGCACTTAATCCCGAAACCATTATTTGGGCGAGAATCGGTGTCTCTGATATGCTGCTCACCGGATGTATGGCATCAGCTTTGTTATGTTTCTTTCTAGGGTATGCAGGGAAGGGAGGGAGTAGGGAGTGGGGAGTGGGGGGAGCAGGGGGAGAAAGAATAACCAATGCCCAATCCCCAATGCCCCATGCCCTATTCCCTAATAAGTGGTATTTAGCTTTTTATGTGCTGATTGCTGGCGCAATTTTGAGTAAAGGGCCAGTGGGAATTGTTTTACCAGGGCTAATTGTTGCCGCATTTTTGCTTTATGTGGGAAAATTTCGAGAGGTGTTGCGGGAAATGCGCCTTCTCGTGGGTGTATTGATAATTTTAGGTTTATCAGTACCGTGGTTTGCTTTAGTAATTTGGCGCAATGGCTGGAATTATATTAATGCCTTTTTTGGTTATCACAACCTGGAACGCTTTACAGAAGTCGTTAATGGCCACTCAGCACCTTGGTATTTTTACTTTTTAGTGGTGCTGCTGGGTTTTGCGCCCTACTCAGTGTATTTACCAGTTTCTATAGTAAGACTAAAGTTTTGGCAGCGATCGCACTGGCGATCGCTTGAACGTTTTCAGCAGTTTGGTTTATTCGCCTGGTTCTGGTTTGCTAGCATCTTTGGCTTTTTTAGCATTGCTGTTACCAAACTCCCTAGCTACGTATTGCCTTTGATGCCAGCAGCAGCCATCCTAGTAGCCCTGTTGTGGAGCGACTTTTTCCAGGATACACAGGCTAGGCAAACAATTCCTGTTTCCTCTTCTCCCACTTCTCCCGTCTCCCCTTCTTTTCTGAGAGTTAGTGGTTGGATGAATGTAATGTTTTTATCAGTTCTGGCAACAGCACTGTTTAACATCATCTACATATTAGGTACTGATCCAGCTATAAGTAACTTCCACGAACTAATTCAAAAATCTGGTTTACCAGTAATAGCCGGCGTAATTTGGCTGGTTTGTGCTGTTTTAGTTGCGGGTTTATTACTAAGCCGCCAATGGAACCACATTATCAGTATTAATTTACTAGGGTTTGTGGCGTTTTTAATTTTTGTCTTAACCCCTGCTTCATTCTTTATTGATCGAGAACGTCAATTACCTTTAAGGGAATTGTCTGCGGTCATTTTAGAAGCAAAACAACCAAATGAAGAATTGATCATGCTTGGCTTCAAAAAGCCGAGTGTGGTATTTTACAGCAACATTCACGTAAATTATTTAAGATTTCCCCAAGAGGCTATAGAGCATATTCAAAACCAGGCTGCCAAAGGACTACAGCCTCCCTCATTGTTGCTCTTGGCTGAACAGAAAAAGTTTTTACAAATGGACTTACAGCCAGATGATTACAAAAGTTTATCGACCAAGGGTGCTTATAACTTGGTTCGAGTTCCTTTTAAGAAAAAGAAAACTGAAAAAATGGATATTTCATAAAACTATTAAATAGTCATTAGTCATTTGTCCTTTGGGGATAACCAATGACTAATGACCCCATTAATTAACATTTTTCATTGTAACCGTTGACAGCTAAAGCATGATTGATCTGGTTTAATAGGTCTTCCATTGATATCGATCGCGGTAATATTTGGGTAGCGATCGCACCAACAACAGTTTCTATAGATTCCAAACCATTCTTCTTCTGCTTGTCAATTTCCTTGTAAGCTACCCCAGGCTGGAAACTGGTTTCTAGGCGATTTAATCGCTGATTCAGTACTAAAATTGGTGGTAATTTGTCAGGCGAATCTCCCAATGTTCTCAGTGCTTTTAGCACGTCTTTGTGGATAGCAGATTCTCCTAAACAAATTAGCAGTAAGTCAACACTTTGGTGGCGAATTTGTTGTAACACTTCTGCCCAACAGGGACTCATTGCCGCTTTGAAGCCTGCTGTTTGTAAGTACTGAATTAAAGCTTGGAACCACTCAGATCCCCGTTCAGCAGTTTCGCTACTAATTGAGCAATTTTTTGCTGTCCGATAACCCTTAACTTGCTTGCGTCTTACCTGTGGTAAATCACGTAGCATTGTCAAATCCACTACCAAAATGTTAGGAGGGCAGCAAATACCAGAAGCAATTTGCAGTACTGATAGTAAGGCATCTGTTTTCTCGGTGCGACTGTTGTTGTCTTTGGTAAATGGTGTTAAGTAAGGAAATACAGATAGCCCTGGGATCTTAGAAGCTATTAGGGTAGTTGCAACATCGCAAGTAACTAGTGGTAGAGCCGCCAAACGTGGGTGCTGAATTAGTTGTTGCAGATAAATTTGGGCGGTGGTACTTTCGACATCTAGCAAAATGACATCAAACTGCCATACCCGCGCTAAAAGTTCTGCTTGATCTAGGTCATCTACTTCAATTACCCGGTGTTCTCGAAGCGAGGGGTGGGGATTGACCGATTCCAACTGGGGATTCACCAATCTCAGAATTCGCAGTGGGGTTTTAGTTGGGATAACTTCGCTGTTGTTTAACCCTTGCTGTAATGCTGGTGCAGTACATAATTTTTCTAAAACTGGTGCTAAAACCTGATTCTCTACTGGCAAGGTTAAGAAACCATCGGCTCGGTTAGCGAATGCTTGCTCCTTTTCGGCTCCTGTCGCTGTCACAATCACAGATATATGACGGGTTGCACTGTCAGATTTCAGTAAAGTTAGCACATCCCAACCTGATAGCAGGGGTAGCAACGGATTCAAAAATATCGCAATTGGTTGCAAGCGCCGAGCTTTTTCGACTGCTTCTGTTCCCGATCGCGCAATCACTACCCGATATCCTAAACCTTTGAGTTGTTCGGTCAAGTCTTCAATATATCGGGCTACTGCCTCGACTACTAAAACCAAGCGTTGCGAACTGGCGGGATGATGCTGTGTGGGTGTAATAACATGCGGACGATCTACTGCGGGGTTTTCCCGTGTCTGTTGGTGTCGTGTCTCCTCCTCTTCTCTGATTCCCATATCTGGTTCAGAAAAGCCTGTTTTCGGGGGACTGGGCGGCAGCAGTAGTGTGAACTGGCTACCTTTTCCTTCACGCGATAAGAAGCTAACATCTCCTCCGTGGAGGCGAGCCAGGGCCCGAGTTAATACCAGCCCCAAACCAGTGCCTTCAAATTGGCGAGTCAGGGGATTTTCTAGTTGTTGGAATTTTTGAAAGATTAAGTGTTGCTGGTGTTCAGGAATCCCAATGCCTGTATCCCAAACGGTAAAGGCAATCCATCCTTCCCAACGACTCACCCGCAGTCCGATTTCACCAGATATTTCGGTGAATTTAAAGGCGTTGGAAAGTAGGTGTACTAGCATCTGGCGCAAGCGCAATTCATCTGCCACTATCTGGTCTAAACCTAGTTCAATGGAAAGGCAGAATTGGGGAGCAGATGAACGGGCGTTTTGAGTTGGCGAGGCAGATGTAGTTTTGGTAGTTTGAGTGTGGATGGCTTTAGCATCTGATAAGGCGCGATCGCACACAGCCTGAATTTTCACCGGCGTCAGCGTCAAATCCATTTGTCCCGTTTCCATCCGGGTCAAATCTAAAATGTCATTAACCACACTCATCAGGTGGCGACCACTTTGATGAATCAGTCCCGCATAACGGGCTTGACGCTCGTTAAGTTCTCCCAACTGCTGATCCACGAGCAAGCGCGATAATCCTAAAACGGCAGTTAGGGGAGTTTTGAGTTCATGACTAATACAAGCTAAAAATTCATCTTTTAACCGATTTAGTTGAATTAAATCGGCATTCTTTGCTGCCAATTCTTTACAAAGCTGCTGCTGCTCAGTCACATCAGTAGCTAAAACCAACCATAAATCATCGCTAGGTGCAACTCTCTCTTCAGCACTGATGTCTTGAAACTCAGAACTATCTAATGGAATTTTGGCAAACTGCCAGATTCGCTCCTGACCATTTTGCACTTCGACAACGCAGGTACAAGTACCCGCTTGACTATCCAAATAGCACCGACTGTATACAGCATCTGGTGAGGCTTCTTGCTGGGTCAGTTCCTTTTCACCACCATGCTCATTTTCTCTACCATTGGGATAAACCTTGATTGCTCGTTGGGTGACATATTCTGGTTTTTCGGAGTGCTTAGGGACAAGTATTGCCTCCACCTGTTGCCTAACTCCTTCTGGATCTTTCAAGGCTCCTAATTGCTGCCACCAAGCAGGATTTCGTGCTACCACCTCGCCAGTACCGGTTTGCAACATCAAAGGCCAAGGGAGTCTTTCCAACAACAGTACCAGTGGCTGGTGTCCCAACGACTTGGGTTGATTTGGTGGCTGTACACCAGACAAGCTCTGGATGCCTGAGCTTTGTAAGCCAGCCATGCGTTCTTTAGCCAACAATCGCAATAGGCGTGAACTATCCAGCAACCCCAAATATTGACCATCAGAGTCAATCAGCGCCCAATCTAAATTCTGGTGTTTTTCGGCTTGTGGATAACACAAGTGCAAGCTTAATTGCTCTACACGCTCAGAAGCTGATATTGTCTGTATTGGCTCAATTAAACCTTGACCCCAGATCGAGAGTGATTGGTGTAAATTTAGATTTTTATCGTCACTATGTGCTAATAATTTTTGGATTAAACGGGCAGAATACAGCAATCCGATGGGGCAGTGGTGTTGATTCACTACTACCAAGCGATCGCACTGCTCTTGCTCAAAAATCTCCAACACCACTGCCAGAGAACTTGTTTGGGGGCAGCTAGGTACGGTTGCCTGAAAGTTATAAAGCGGGTAATCTAGCATTAACATAGGGCTTTGGGGGTCATTCTTCCTGTGGAACCCTCCGGCATTTCCATCTGCCAACTGTTGATGGTCTTTTCGCCTGAAGTCATATCCTCTAAGAAGACTCATATAAGCAACTCTGGTTATTTCAACGCCATTAGAATAACGGGATTTCTCGTCACGGACACTTGCTTGCGGACGAGTGCATTTTTCCAAGAGGCGACGTTTCTCATTTCTAGCAACTAGCCTCTCTAGTGTCTTACTGGTATTTAAACTCCTCATCGATAGCGACAGCTAAAACAATTATGGCCCCAAAGATTCGCTTTAGAACCTTGAGGAATTATAATGATTTAGAATGGGACAATCCTTTAAGTTCGTTTAAGTATCTTATCAAGGAGCAAAATAAAAAAATCTATCTATCTATATACATAGATATGCAAATAATAAATTAGCTACTGTGTCTTGCTATGCCGACAAATACCTCATCATCAAAGGCCTACTAAGTCTTATTACTCAGTTGCTGCACTAGGTTGTTGAATGGCTAGCGCGATCTGCTAACATAGAGCGTTATTTTGGGGGATTTCCAGAAATTAAATTATTCAATTTGGGAGCGAAGATGATCGTTAGATTCTTCCTCCCCTGCCTCCCCTGCTTCCCCTGCTCGCCAAAGCGATGGGATATTTTTTTAGTTGGAAGTCCCTTGGGGTGGAATCACCATTTTGCGGCACATTTAGTATTCCCTTAGAAGCGTTAGCCAAACTAATCAGCCCACGTTTCTTGGTCAGGGCGATCAAGGAGATAGATTTAAGAATAAATGTTATTACCGATATTGATTCTGCAACCTAATGTTAAAAAATGTTTAAATAATCAAGTTGACTTAGACAACCAAAAACGCTGGAACACATGGGTGTGGAAATTTATTGACGCGATTATTGCTCAATTTTGCTACCTACCTGTTGCTGCAACTACCTCTGGAAAAATCAACTATTTACCAAATTGGCTACAACAAAATTCAGATAACTCATACACTGACAATTATGTATATGTATTCGCCAGTCATACCCAAAAAAACCAACAGAATTTTCAGGATATGGCTCCAGCAGAAAGGCAAGGATTATTAAGACAGCTTCGATTAGATTACAGCTTGATTCTTATAGATTATTTTACCACAGATAAGACACTCAAAGAGAAAATTGATAAATTTATCAATACTATATTTTATGCTAATATTCCTGTGCCCCAAATCATTGAAATTCACATGGAGGTAATTGAAGAATTTTCTCACCAGCTAAAATTAGAAGGAAGGAGCAATGAAACGTTACTTGATTACCGTCTAGCGTTGATAGATATCCTTGCTCACCTGTGCGAACTCTATAGAAGTTCGATTTCTAAATAAATTAAATTTATCGACGTTCAACTTGGAACAAGGTAACGCTGTTAGTCACTCACAAAGTGCGAACTAATATTGTATTTCTATCTAATGACTAGCTTGTAAATATATGAATAAAGCCAGAAAAACCTACGTTCTCAAGCTTTACGTAGCAGGGAATACCCCTAATTCAGTCCGGGCATTAAAAACACTCAAAAATATTTTAGAACAGGAGTTTAAAGGTGTTTATGCTTTAAAAGTGATCGATGTACTAAAAAGCCCCCAACTGGCAGAAGAAGATAAAATATTGGCGACACCAACATTATCTAAAATCTTGCCTCCACCCGTTCGCAAAATTATCGGGGATCTTTCAGATAGAGAAAGAGTATTGATTGGATTAGATTTGCTCTATGAAGAACTGAGTGAAGGAGATTTTGAAGAGGAAAACAATTAATGATTTCAGAGGGTGTAGGGGATAGGGGGTAGGGTGTAGGGAACCCACGTTTAAAAACG
>NZ_JAYGHD010000119.1:2604-11890 GCF_034932245.1 Nostoc sp. UHCC 0251 | reverse complement strand
ATGCCGTTCGCGCAGCGTCTCGTAGAGAAGGCTTTACGCTGCGCTATCCGCCAGTCATACAGAATACCCAACTGAATTCTGACTCCTGACTCCTGAATTCTGTTCGATAAATATGACAGTCAACTTTGTGATGCATTGCATCAATTCAGAATTGTCACGCAGGAATACCCGTGCAAAAACTTACAAAAAAAGGCAGAGGGCAGGAGAAAGTGGATGCTCCCCATTTTGAGGTGTACTTAGCTTCGCAAAAATCAAATATGAGTTCTATATCTGATTTTTCAAAAAACTCCGCGTAACACAAAAACCTTTTTTTTGTTGCCTGTTGCCTACCTAAACGACGAAAATACTATTCAATCTCTTATTGTTCTAACATTTGGAAAAATCGGGTAAAGTAATCTGGAAAGGTTTTCGCTGTACAGCCAGGATCTTTAATCACAATCCCTGGAACCTTCAAGCCAGTAACAGCAAAAGCCATCGCCATCCGATGATCGTGATAGGTTTCAATCGCCGCCGGGGTAATAGGGCCAGGCTCAATTTTCAGTCTATCTGGAAATTCTTCAACCTTGACTCCTAACCGACGCAACTCTGTTACCACAGCTTTAATCCGATCGGTTTCCTTATATCGAATATGTTCCACGTTCCGAATAGTAATCGGTGAACTGGCAAAGGGCGCGATCGCTCCTAGTGTTTGCACCAAATCTGATATATCATTCATATCAATATCGATGCCTTGCAATTGCTCCGGCCCTGTCACTTCGGTATAATCATCCGAAGCTTTAACTTCGCAACCCATCTGTTCTAAAACATCTAGCCAGAGAATATCACCCTGACACGATTGTTTCGTCAAATGTTTGACGCGCACCCGTCCACCCGTGACGGCGGCGGCGGCAAAAAAGTAAGAAGCATTTGACGCATCGGGTTCTACTGTGTAATGTCGAGCTTGGTAACGTTGACCCGCTTTAATCTGAAATTGATTATCGCCGATTTGAATCACCTCAACGCCAAAATCTGCCATCAGACGACAGGTCATTTTAACGTAAGATTGAGAAACTAATGTCCCCTCAACCTCAATGAGCGTATCTTTTTGAGCATAAGGCGCAATCATCAGCAATGCCGAAAGTTGCTGACTGGTTTGGTTGGCTTTCAACCGAAAATTTCCGCCAGCGAATCCTTGGCTATAGACGGTGTAGGGCATAAACCCAGAGTTTCCCTCAAAGTTAACGGTTGCTCCACCCGTTTGCAGCACTGTCAACATGTCACCCATCGGCCGTTCTCGCATCCGGGGAACGCCATCTAGGCGATATTCGCCGTTACCCAATGCCACCAGCGCCGAGATAAACCGTGCTGCTGTACCTGCCAAACCCACAAATAAATCTGCCTGTTTAGCTGGAATGTCACCTCCTTTTCCCGTGACTTGAATCTGTGCTAGATGAGGATTCAAAGTAATGGGAATGCCCAATTGCTCTACGCATTTGGCAAAATATTCGCTATCTTCACTAAATAAGGCATTTTCTAAAATTGAGTCACCTTGCGCCAAAGCAGCAACAAGTAACGCCCGATTGGTAAGACTTTTAGAACCGGGAATTTCTACCGTGGCATCCACTGGCCGATTTAGAGCAGGAATTGCAATGGTATCCACGTTAAACCTCTACGTAGGCGGTTAGCTACAACTTTTATATATTGCCATATTGTGACGAAAAGGGGCAGGGGGCAGAGGGGGCAGGGGGAGCAGGGGAAGCAGAGGGGGCAGGGGAGGTAGGGGAAGAAGAATTATCAGTTGACAATTAACAATTGATAATTGACAACTGTTTCATTCAAGGTTTAAGACCTCTCCTTAAAATGAGAAAAAATAAAAAAAGTTCCACTAATCCAATCCTCTCACTTCTAGGGAGAGGTAATTGTCAACTGATAACTGTCAACTGTTCACTGTTGAATGATTGGCCGATGCCAAATCTGACTTTTCAGGTCATCTGGAAAAGCCCACGAAAAACTAAGCCCTTTCCCGACGCTCTAAGAGGGAAAAGTCAGATGCCGAATGGTTCGGACTTGAGTGGAAAATCTGACTCTACTTTTGGGAATACTTGATTTATTCACCTGACTAATCTAGAACTTAGGCATTATCAATATGAAATGGATTAAACCATCTCTATATTTTGTAGCCTTTTCCTTACCTTTGTGTTTGCTTTCTGCTTTAACCGCACAGGTACAGGCTCAGTCATACCATCCTAATAAAACTTGGCAAATTAGTCAGACATTTAAGCCGCCACAGCGGGGAAAACCTCCTGCAAGCGCTGGTGGTTCTACCCGTGGTAGTTCTTGCCTAACAGGGAAAAAACTAATAACTCCCTTAATGCCTCCAGATAAATTAGGGCTGACATTTGCTCAACGTCCAACATTTTTCTGGCATGTACCTCCATCTCAAGCCAAAACAGCCAAGTTTGTACTCTTAGCTGAAGACCAGAACATATTTTATGAAACATCTTTTACACTACCGAATAAACCAGGGATTTTGAGCTTCAAACTTCCTGACAGTGCCCCTGGACTCGCTTTAGGTAAAACTTATCATTGGTATCTAACAATTGTTTGTGATACTCAAGACTTCAGTAGAAATCCCACTGTAGATGGTTGGGTGGAACGCACTCAACCAAGATCACCCTTGTCGGAAGCGTTAGCAAAGGCAAATTTGTACAAGTTGCCTACCATTTATGCAGAAGCTGGGATTTGGCATGAAGCGTTGACTAGTTTGGTGCAGCTACGCCGGACTGAGCCGAATAATTTTAAAGCAAGGCTGGATTGGAGACAATTTTTCAAGTCAGTAGGTTTAAGTGCGATCGCTTCAGAACCATTGATTGATTGTTGCACATCTAAGAATTCACTACCAAATTAAACAAGGACATTGGGCACAAAGAGAATTCCCAACTCCTAACTCAGCACTCAGCACTCAGCACTAAATATTATGTGGGCAAAGCTGAAACCGCAAATCTGGCAATGGCGGGGTGTTTTACTTGCTGTTCCCAATATTACAGCCTTGGTAATTGCACTACGCTTGACAGGATTACTGCAATTGTTGGAATTGGCAGCACTGGATCAATTTTTTCTCCTCCGTCCACGAGAGTCGGTTGATACCCGCATCGTCATAGTTGAGATTAATGAAGCAGATATCCGCAAGCAGGGACAGTGGCCTATGTCTGATGGAAATCTTGCTCGTTTGTTAGAGAAAATCAAACAGCAGCAACCCAGAGCCATCGGTTTAGATATTTATCGTGATTTACCCGTCAATCCCGGTCATCAAGACTTACTTAAGGTGTTTAAGTCTACTCCTAATTTGATTGGGGTACAAAAAGTCTCTGATACTATTGATAGTTCGGCGGTTGATTCTTCTCCAGAACTGAAGCAACTTCATCAAGTTGGATCGAATGATATACCGATAGATGGAGATGGCAAAATTCGGCGAGGATTATTGTACGTAAATTTAAATAATGACGAGATTCTCGAAAGCTTTGGGTTAAAACTGGCATTGTTGTACTTAAAACCTGAAGGTATTACCGCCAAGCCATCAGCAACTAACTCTAATTACTTGCAGTTAAAGCGGGGTGTTTTCCCGATTTTTGAAGCTAATGATGGCGGTTACATCCGAGCAGATGCGGGGAGTTACCAAGTGCTGTTGAACTATCGAGGAGGGATACAGCAGTTTACTAAAGTCTCTTTAAGCGAAGTCCAAGAGAATCAAATCTCACGAAACTTAATGCGAGACAAGGTGGTATTAATTGGTGCTACCGCTGAGAGTTTGAAGGATTTATTCTATACCCCTTACAGCAGTAATCTATTGACTGGCCCAGAACGGATGGCGGGTGTAACAATTCATGCTAATTTAATTAGTCAAATTTTAAGTGCGGCAATAGAAGGCCGTCCACTAATCAAGTGTTTACCTGAGTCGCTAGAATGGCTATCAATTTTGATTTGGTCAATTATTGGTGCTAGCTTGTGTTGGCTGCAACGCCACAGTAGTAATCAGAAAACCCTCATGGCTGTCAGTGTAAGTCTTGCGGGTGGCGGTTTACTTGCTGGCAGTTTTCTGGCGTTTTTAGCTGGTTGGTGGATTCCGGTTGTCCCTTCATTGCTGGCATTCGCAGGTTCTGCGATCGCACTCACTCAGTATATTGCTCAAAGTGCTACTGAGATGCGAAAAACCCTCGGTCGTTATCTAACTGATGAAATCGTCGCCAATATCCTAGAAACTCCATCTGGATTAAAGCTAGGGGGAGAACGTCGAAAAGTTACGGTTCTCGTGTCTGATTTACGAGGATTTTCAGCTATTTCTGAACAATTGCCTCCCGAAGAAGTAGTAAAAATTTTGAATCTTTATCTGGGAACAATGACAGATGTGATTAACCAGTATAAAGGCACAATTAATGAGTTTATGGGTGATGGGATTTTTGTGATATTTGGTGCGCCAATTAGTCGCAACGATGATTCTCAAAGAGCGATCGCCTGTGCTATTGCGATGCAATTAGCAATGCAGCAAGTGAACGAACAAAATCAGCAAATGAATTTCCCAATCCTGGAAATGGGAATCGGGATTAATACCGGCGAGGCTGTAGCAGGAAATGTTGGTTCTCAAAAACGTGCTCAATATACAGTTATTGGCAGTCATGTTAATTTAGCTGCCCGAATTGAGTCTTATACCGTGGGAGGACAGATTTTAATTTCTGAAAATACCTGTAAGGATGCCAATATTGACCTCCAAATTGCTGGACAGCTACGAATAGAACCTAAGGGAATAAAACACCCTGTGACAATTTGTGAAATTCGTGGCATTGGCGGTCAATATAATTTATTCTTGCCTGATGATGATGATAAAATTATCATTCTCAATCAAGAAGTCCCTGTGGAATACACCATTTTGCAGGGAAAACATGCAGTGGGAACAGTATTTTTGGGAGCATTGATTAGCCTCTCAGAAAAAAAGGCGCAATTGCGTAGACGCCCAGCGTCTTGTCAGCAGACATCGCCACATTCTCTAGAACTCTTGAGTAATCTCAAACTCAAGTTATTAATTGAACCAAACGTGGCTACAGAAGAAGAATACATCTATGCCAAGGTGATCGAACAATCTCATGTTGACGAGCATCTTTTTCTGCTTCGGTTTACAGCTGTTCCCCCAAAAGCGATCGCAATTCTCAATGCACTCCGTCAGCCTAGGTAAGATTAAGGCATCAATATTGAAATCATAACAAAGGGAGGTGTATGTAAATAGAGTCAACCGAAAAAGTAGGTAGTTCAGCTTTTTTTAAAACAGTAGCAATTGTTGCTGATACAACCAAGCGATCGCGGTAAGATTTTGGACTTAAGCCTGATTCAACTCCAATAACTCCTTAATAATTCGTAATTTTTAATTTATAGTATGAAGCAACTAAGTTGAGTTATGGAGATAAAAATATGTTTTTTCTAGAACTGAAATTGAATTACATCCCAAGGACAAATGACAAACGTAAATAACTTTCAAAAACTAGTGGAACTTGCAAATGATCATGGAATCATTTGCCAGCCGACACCAGAAGAATGTTTAATTGCCTCTTTGCCTGGAGACGATGATTTCTTATTAGCTTTTACTTGGTCTGGTACAGTTGAGGGAGAACCGCCAGAGCATGAATTAATCGCAATTAGTGTACAGGATATAGTTAAAGAAGTTACCGTTGCAGCTTGGCAGATTCCTTTTTATTTATTCGGAAACGTTTTAAGGCAGGCTCAGATGCTTGTCGCTGCCCACAAAGATTTTGTTAGCAGTTAGCAGAAAAGCTTTAGCTCCTAACTCAATACAGTTCAGTTAGCGCCAAAAACCTTAAACTGCGTAGGTTGGGTTGAGGAACGAAACCCAACAAACTCCCGGAAATGTTGGGTTTCACTTCGTTCAACCCAACCTACAATTATCCTTAACCCAAGCGTATTGGCTCATAACTGCTATCCCTGCCAAAGTTGGCAGGGATTTTTATTTTAACCTTATCCTTCTTTTATTACTTTCGGCAAAAAATAATAATCCAAGTTACTAGTAATAATTTAGATTCTTATTGTTCCTAATGAAACTTTAGGGATTTAATCCAGCCTGTTGAAAGATTGTATGAGGGGTAATTTCCAATTGTGGTAGCAAATCATCAGTAATTATTTGATGAGAACGATAAGTAATCGGCAAAGAAGATGGTGCAAATACAGTTACAGTTCTAGCTTTTGTATCAACTACCCAAACACGAGAAACACCAGCATTTAAATAATCAGTCGCAATTTCTGCAATTTCACCAAAAGTTTGGCCAGGTGAAATGATTTCGATGACTAATTCAGGTGCGACAGGACAAGCTTCGTCTAATAGCCAATCAGCAGGAAGACGATTATGAGAAATATAGGTCAGATCGGCTACAGGCATCCAATCTTGTTGATTTCGTGTTAGTTTAATTGCCCATTCAATCACAACCCGACCCTTTGCTTGTGCCCATGCAGACAATAGTATAAATAAAGCACCAGTAGTCGAGCCATGAAAAAATTTTGGTGACATTTGATTATCTTTATATTTGGGTACAGCTTCACCGTTAACAAACTCGTATGTAATATCTCCTTCGGGAAGTGCGAGAAATTCTTCTAGAGTTAGGCGTTGATTAGAAGACTGAACCATAGGTGTTATATGGGTAAAAGATGCTTAATTTTAGTTTATGCGATCGCAAATATGAGAGACTAAGCCTACTTAGTCCCTATTTCCAGAATTTTCCACAGTATTGACTCTGGGGGATGTAAGCATATAAATTACACGAGTCAATATTATTCCTCATGCTCTTGAAGTGAACCAAGGCTTATGCAAAACTTGAGATCCTTTGCTTCACAGCCTACTTTTAAGGAATCGAGCAATCGCACGTGCTTTAGCGCCCCAACCCCAACTTATGCTTTTAAATGAAACTTTGAGCAATCTTGATATTCAAATTAGGTTGCGCTTGCGAGAAGAAGTGCGCGATATTCTCAAAGCGGTCAGTACTTCAGCAATTTTTGTTACCTACGATCAAGAATAAGCATTAGCTATTTCAGATATTGATTATCTAATCATCAGAGATAGATTTAAGATAATTCAAGAATTGGGTTAATTCCTCCAAAGTCAACTGTTGGCGGGATATCTTATTAAAAGTTTGCTGCAAATACTTACGTCCTTGAACTACATCCCAACCTATTCGCTCTATTTCCTTATCTGTTTGAGCAATTAAATCACTTTGTTGATTTGCAGATATAGGAAAATCTATCACACCCGCGATGAGTTTCCAGCAAGGAGGTTCACCTTCCCAATTATCATGTGCCCAAGGCATACCTAAGCTAACTGTCACTAAATAATCATTTGTGATTTGGTATCCCGTTTCTAGTTTTTCAATAAAAATAGGATCAGTAATTTTAGCATCTGTTAACTTTTGACCAGAAGCAGTTTCTAGTGAACCTTTCCACTGCTTGATTCCTTGAGACTCTACAGACAAATTGACAACATGAAGTAGCTGTAGTGTACGTCTTTGCCAAAAAGGTAGAGATTGGAGTTCAGACACATTGACATATTTCTTGCGATTATGAAGAATATAAGCATAGTTTCCACAATATTGAAATACATCAGTCGGTTTAGCTTTGCCTAATAGTCTCCATTCTCCTGATAGTATGGTTAAATTCTCACTTTCAAAGTCAAAGTTATTACCTTCATCCGCTAAAGGTATTTCCAGAATGTCTAATAATTCCGGTTCTCTTCTTTCCACAAGTCGAACGTCTCTTGGGACTCGACCATCATTAGAATAACCGTCACGAGCACATACTGGACGAATCCAATTACCAGTATCCAAATCAATGCCAGCAATGCAGCGCTCACCATTTTTCTTAGAATTGGCAAGACAAACAATTTTCTTCAAAGATGACATATTTTGACATTTCCCCACTTGCCACTTAAATATTCTGCTACTAAGCGACGATGACATTGATGGGGTTTAGCTTCACTACATAAAAGACATCCACCATCTAATATTTCTGGTTTAAATTTCCTCTCAATTTCTCGTTCAGCTATCAACTTGATAAACTTCTGTTCATAAACTGCCCAATCACCTTTATTTTTCTTATACTCGTCTAAAATCTCTTTTGTAGGTGCTAGTTCAATAATATGAGTATATTCAATATTGCCAATTTTTTGTAGAAAGTATTCCAAATCTGACTTTTTCGTAAATCCTGCTAATTGAGAAACATTATTCAGTCGTGTATCTATAACTCGTTTAACTCCAGATTTAACGAGAGTTTCAAAGAATTTTTGGGCGGTTTTTTGCGTAAAACCGATTGTGAATAAGTTAATGGAATTATTCATGTTCACTTCCTCTTTTTTCTACATAGGCAATTTCATCACCTTGCAACCTGTAGGCTTCTTGGATAGATTCCTCTTTTGATAGCAAATTATCGGGCTGATTATTAGATGGAATATCACCAAAAAGAGATAATTGAACTGAAGCTGGTACAAGAGCTAATTTTTTTAACCCATATTTAGCTAATAATCTGTCTTCAAGTTTATGATGTGATTCTAAATCTCCATTACTTTTAATATGATTAATTGCCAAATTATGCCCACCTCGCAAATGTTGACAAACTAAAATCGCCCGGTGGCAAATAATCGGATCTTTTTCTGCACACATCAGGGCAATCTTATAACGTTTGACACCTCTCAGTACACGTTTAATGCCCTTGCTGAATAACTCAGTAGCAGCAATCTTTTCATATACAGCTTTTCCATCAACATAACACTCTGGATTTTCTGGTCTAGCCCCCAGTTCTTGCCCTAAAAATTCATAATGAATCTTTGCACTTGAGAGGGAATCTTTAAGCAGTGAGCGGTTAAAATGGGGTAAGTAACGGCTATAGGGGTGCGATCGCACATCACCCACAGCAGTTACATCATGGTTTTGCAAAAGCTCGATAAAAGCTTGAATGCTGTGATTTGAGTGACCAATAGTGAATAGTTCCATAACAGAACACCAATTGCGGATCTAAATTATCAATAGCATAGCTTTTCCCATCTTTTCCAATTCAACCATCCACAAGCATCGTTGCCATAACATCTTCTCTTTCAACGACTGTTATCCATGCTACCCCAAACTGTTCAATGTTAAAGGAGTTGCGGAGAATCTGTCCACCTCTTTTTGTTTCCATGCCACTACTGGATTTCAGAATAATTCCTCATGGTCTTGAAGTGAACCAAGGCTTATGCAAAACTTGAGATCCTTTGCTTCACAGCCTA
>NZ_JAYGHD010000119.1:0-2504 GCF_034932245.1 Nostoc sp. UHCC 0251 | reverse complement strand
CTTTTAAGGAATTGATCAATGGCGCGTCTAGCCCTGCTGAGTGTATCTAACAAAACTGGTTTAATTGACCTCGCCCGTAGCTTGGTTGAAGAATTTGACTTTGATTTAATCAGCAGTGGGGGAACAGCCCAAGCCCTCAAAGATGCGGGACTCCCTGTCACCAAAGTTGCAGATTACACAGGTTCACCAGAAATTTTAGGTGGTCGAGTCAAAACCCTACATCCCCGAATTCATGGCGGAATTTTGGCGCGGCGAGATGTTCCCCAAGATATTACAGATTTAGAAAATAACCAAATTCGCCCGATTGATTTAGTGGTGGTGAATCTTTATCCTTTTGAGGAAACGATCGCTAAACCAGGGGTAACATTAGCCCAAGCGGTTGAACAGATTGATATCGGTGGCCCAGCTATGCTGCGGGCATCATCGAAAAACTTTGCCCATCTCGCTGTATTATGCGATCCAGCACAGTATGACGAGTATTTGCAGGAATTGCGCCAAAATAACGGCGAAGCATCCCTAGAGTTTCGACAAAAGGCGGCTTTAAAAGGATTTTCGCATACTGCTAGCTATGATCAAGCGATCGCTTCTTACCTCGCAGAAGCACAGCAGTACACCCTTAGTGGTACACAATTACAATCTCTGCGTTACGGCGAGAATCCCCATCAACCCGCCACTTGGTATCAAACTGGTACTACTCCAACGGGATGGACAGCCGCGACAAAACTCCAAGGTAAAGAACTTAGTTACAATAACTTAGTTGATTTAGAAGCCGCACGCCGAATTATTGCTGAATTCACAGATACTCCAGCAGCAACGATTATTAAGCATACAAATCCCTGCGGTACGGCATTGGGAAGCAGTATTTCTGAAGCGTATCAAAAAGCTTTCAATGCTGATTCTACTTCTGCCTTTGGTGGAATTGTCGCACTCAACCGTCCGATTGATGCGGCTACAGCTAGCGAGTTAACCAAAACATTTTTAGAATGTGTGGTTGCACCAAGTTGTGATGCAGAAGCTCAAGAAATCCTGGCAAAGAAATCCAACGTGCGGGTTTTGACTCTAGCTGATTTGAGCAGTGGCCCTAAGGATACAGTGAAAGCGATCGCAGGTGGTTTCCTTGTCCAAACCGCCGATGATATAATTGCTGATACCAGTCAATGGCAAATAGTTACCGAACGTCAACCTACCGACAGCGAATTAGCCGAATTGCTGTTTGCTTGGAAAGTTTGCAAACACGTTAAATCTAATGCCATTGTTATCACAAGCGATCGCACTACACTAGGAGTAGGTGCTGGTCAAATGAACCGCGTCGGCTCAGTTAAAATTGCCCTAGAACAAGCTGGAGAAAAAGCCAAAGGTGCAATTCTAGCCAGCGATGGATTCTTCCCCTTCGATGATTCTGTGAAAACAGCCGCAGCAGCAGGAATTACAGCCATCGTCCAACCTGGGGGAAGTTTACGCGATAAAGATTCAATCAAAGCTGCGAACGAACTGGGTTTGCTGATGGTCTTAACTGGTGTACGTCACTTTTTACACTAAATTAGTGCCCATTAGGTGGGCAGTTTACAAAGTGTCACATAATTTACTTGCTTTTGGATTGAATTAGTGATATGTTTTAGTCGTGTGTGAGGAGCAAGTTAAAAATAAAAAGCGTTTGGGGTGGAAACACGGCAACACTCCCAAGCGCTTTTTAATTTGTCAGAAATTGGATTGCTTGGGCAATTTTAGAAATGTCACTCAATATACTTGCCATTTAATAAAAGTAATGATATTGTTTGATCGTGTGTGAGGAGCAAGTTAAGAATAAAAATGCCTGGGGTGGAAACACGGCAACACTCCCAGGCATTTTTAATTTGCATATTATGTTCAGTTGTAGTTAATTTCAAAGATGAGAAATTACTACAGCCAATTACCCACTAAAACAAAAGGGGCCCAATAATAAGGTAGCTTGTAATTGGTGTTAGGATGCTTTTCCATCAGATAAAGTTGAGCTTGTCGAAGTGCTTGAGCTTTTGTCAACTTGTGATCTTTTAAAACTTTATAAAACTGAATTGCGATCGCAGCTGTAGAATCATCTTTTACTTGCCAGAGAGTCGCTAGAGTACTACGCGCACCTGCTCGGACGGCAATTCCCGCTAAACCTAATGTGGCTCGTTTGTCTCCAGTCGCGGTTTCACAAGCGCTGAGGGTCAGTAATTCGATTGCTGGTGCATCGATGCGCGAGCCAATCCCAAGTAATTGATCGAAATTCTTGGCTTGCAGCAAGCGATCCCACAGCAAAACAAAGGTTTCTTCGGGGTTAGAACTGAAATTGCCGTGGGTAGCCAGGTGAATCACAGAAAAGGGAACGGATTCAACCGCCTGTTTCAGGCTAGCTGCGCTTAAGTCAGAGTTCAATAGTTGCGTACTGCTTGCTACTTCCGCCTGAATTTGTTCGAGTTCAACAGGGCTTAGAGGATGACAAGACAACTCTAAGCTATGCAGGACAAAACTTTGAGAAGATG
>NZ_JAYGHD010000118.1:0-11929 GCF_034932245.1 Nostoc sp. UHCC 0251 | reverse complement strand
AAAAAACAAAGGCAATAGTGACTATGTTGCAATTTAAATGCCGATTAGCTTAGAAACTTTGGGAGGAAGTGTAGGTGATGTTGTAGTTTCAACTAAGCGTTTGAGCTTTGAAGATGGAGCAGCTATCAATAGCAAAACATTTACACAAGCAAGCGCGAGCAATATACTTCTGGATACTTCTGAATCTATAGAGGTCAAAGGATTTTCTTTTATCAACCCTACCACTAGTAGCATTGCTAGTGGCATTGGCTCATATACTTTTAGTGCTGGCACAAGTGGGAATATTGCGATTAATACAGGTCAATTAACTGCTTTAGATGGAGGCACTATAACGTCTGGAACTTTTGGTACTGGCACAGGTGGGGAATTGCTCATTAATGCGGCTCGTAGTGTTGAATTGAGTGGGTTTAATCCTATCCTTTCTTCCCCAAGTCAAGTAGCTGTAGCGGCTTATAAATCTGGAAATTCCGGGAATTTGAAAGTCATCTCGCCTGAAATTAGATTAAACAACGGAGGCATTATTGCTTCTTATACTTTTTCCAGCGGGAATGCTGGAGATATCACAATTGAAGCCCCTAGTTTTCTAAGTATTACAACCCCTGTCAATACAAAAGATTTATCTTATGAATTTTTGTCTGGAATATCATCATACGCAGTATCCCCTCCTGTATTAATACAACAAGTATTAGGACTATCTTCAGAGGTAAGTGGAGCAGCTAGGAGCATAAAAATAACAACTGAACGATTATCCCTATCTAAAGGTTCAATTACTGTAAGTAATTTAGGCACTGGTTCAGCGGGGAACATAAATATTGATGCAAATATAGTTTCTCTGAAGAATAATTCTTCCATTAGTGGTGCAACCGCATTGGCAGACGGAGGAAATATTTTTATACACGCAAACGATGTGCAATTATTTGACAGTATTATCAGTGCTAGTGCCAGTAATCCTGAGGCGGCTTATCGTCTTTTAGGTATCGACTTTCCCTACAACCTTGCCACAGTCGGTGCTGGTATTGGCGGAAATGTGACAATTAATACAAATACTCTGTTTTCCTTGGGAAATAGCACTATCACAGCCAACGCTTTTGGAGGACGCGGCGGAAATATCAGGATAAATGTTCGTGATGGGTTCCTTTTCTCTGAGAATAGCCTAGTTGAAGCCAGCTCTGAGTTTGGAATCAATGGCACAGTTCAGGTCAATGGACTTGCTATTAATTCCAGGGGCATTAAAGCAGCACCAGAAGTCGTTCAGGAAACTCCTGAAATAGACTCCAACTGCCAGGGGCAATCAGGTGTAGCGACAAGTGAATTAGTGATCAGTAGCAGAGGCGGTTTTCCACCTAGCTCTGACGAAATGCCAGAGAACATTTATGAACGGCAGAATAACTCTGTTCTAATTGATAACAACATTTCGGAAGAACATAAGGCATCAGCAATTGAACAAACCCTAGAAATCGTAGAAGCTAACACCTGGACAATAGACTCTAATGGAAGAATTGCCCTGATAGCAGACCCTAATACAGCCACCCCCGTTGCTTCGGCATTGTCTGCCTCAAAATGTCGTCAGGAATCTTATACATCAGAAGTATCATCAACCATAAAAACAGTACAGAGAAATGATTAAGTTCCAATACTGGTTCAAGTACTCGTTGTTAGGAATTCTAGCTTTGTCAATAGTTGTAAGCCAACCTTCTATTACCCCCGCTCAAACTTCAAACAAAAAAGCACAACAACACAATCAAGCGCAAGTATTGACCCAGGAAGGTTATAAGCAATTAAATCTCGGTCAGGCAATTAAAGCTCTAGAAATTTGGGAAAAAGCTACAAGCATTTATCGTCAATTAGATAATCAAGAGGAGATTAGTGGAAGCTTAATTGATGAAAGTATTGCCTTACAAGCTTTAGGTGCGAATCTTCGTACATGTCATACGCTTGTTGAAGCCTTAAAGTTAGATAAAAATGCTGAAATTTGTACTATTACTCCGTCACAACCGACTGAATCTATAAAACAACTACTTTATACAGCGATTACGAAGCAAAAACCAATATCAGTTTACTTATTGGGATGGCGTCATTTAGGAGAAGCCTTACGCCAAATAGGTAAGCTAAATGAATCAAAAATAGTTTTAAAAGAAACGCTCTTACTTACCAAGCAAATAGCTTCGGCTGATATTAGCGTAATTTTGCTATCTTTAGGGAAAGTTGAGCAATCTATTTACAAGCAAGCACAAAATAGATATTTACAGACAGAAGAACCCGCTTTTCAAAAAGAAATTGTTAATATAATCCAGGAGCATTCACTTAAGTCCCTTGATATTTATCAACAGGTGAGTAATATCCAAAATGCTCCAATCACAGTAAAACTACAAGCTCAATTATACCGTTTGAGTTTACTATTAGATTTTGATAATTGGTTAGCAGCAGAGTCCAATTCAGGTAATATACAATTAAAGAATATTCGTACTAAAATTACTCATCAGATTCAGCCAGCGGCAACTCTAATTATAAGGAATTATTCGGCATTTTCTCAGCTACCAGCTAGTAATTCTATTTATGCCAAACTAAATTTTGCTAAAAGTTTAAATAAGATTGCAAGCAAACAATTACATTCACTAGCTATCGAATATGCTGAAGAGGCATTGCAGACAGCTAAAGGATTGAATAACCCGCGATTAAAGTCAGATAGCTTCGGCACTCTAGGCAAGTTAAAACCAGAGCAATCACTTGCATATTTTCAGGCAGCTTTGAGCCAAGCTCAGTTAAGTCAATCATCGGATCTTGCTTATCAATGGCAGCAGCAGTTAGGGGATTTGTACAAAAAACAAGGAAAATACGATACAGCCCTTCAGGCTTACAGTTCAGCAATTGATAATGTAACTAAAGTGCGTGATGATCTTTTGCCAAGCAATGCAGATTTACAATTCTCCTTCCAAGAAAAAGTGGAGCCTGTATATCGGGAGTATATGCGATTGCTCTTGGCATCTCCTAACCCTAATTTAAAACGAGTAATCCAGGCAAACGAACGGCTGCAAATCGCTCAATTAGAAAATTTTCTTCAATGTGGCAAACTTGACATCATCCCTTTAAATGAAGTTAAAAACTTGTCCAACCCTCCAGCAGTAGTTCACATTATTGATTTAGATAACAGCGTAGAAGTAATTGTCCAGTCCTCTGATGGCTCCTTTCACCACCATTCTGTTGACTCCAAGCTAGTTAAAACTAGCGCCGATAATCTATTAGAAATCTTACAATCTTCTAGACTAGCTTCTATTAATAAAAATTTGATTATTTCGCCTTCTCAATCACTTTATGACTTGTTAATTGCACCCGTCAAGACATACTTACCTCCATCAGGGACGTTAGTGCTTACTTTAGATACATCTTTCCAAAGCTTACCAATAGGTTTGCTTCATGACGGCAAAGATTATTTACTCAAGCGCTACAGCATTGCTCAAACTTTAGGTTCTAGGATTAGACCACCTAAATTTTTACCCAAAGAACAGTTAAGAGCCTTAATTGCTGGACTATCTAAATTTAGTCCCAGCTTTAACGCTCTAAATGCTCCCGAAGGCTTAAAAGCATTGTTAAGAGTGAAACAGGAGGTAGAAGATGTTAAAAAACAAACTACTTCTTCAACAGTCTTATTGAATGAAAAGTTTACTAGCCAGGCGCTTGAACAACAGTTAAGCACAAATAATTTTTCCATTCTTCATCTAACTACTCATGCTCAATTTAGTTCTGATGCCCAGAAAACAATGTTTTTTACTTGGAACAAACCAATTACTGTACTAGAGTTTGATAACTTACTAAAATTAAACGCTCAAACCAATGAAGATGGAATTGAACTATTAGTTTTAAGTGCCTGTGAAACTGCTAAGGGTAATAAGAGGTCAGCATTGGGGATTGCTGGTGTGGCAGCACAAGCAGGTGCCAGAAGTACAGTGGCAACTTTATGGAAGGTAGATGCTGACTCCACTGCTTTACTTATGGAAGAGTTTTACAAAAACTTGAAGTTCGGGACTCCTAAAGCAGAGGCATTACGTCAAGCACAATTAAATTTAATGTCAAATTCTAAGTACAGCCACCCTTATTTTTGGGCTTCGTTCTTGCTTGTTGGTGGATGGCTGTAAAATTTTGTGCAATCACAACCATAAGTTGCCGATAATTTGAACAATTATATATTGGCAATTGGCAATGCCAGCATCTGGTTGCTATTGTTGCCAACTTTTACCTATTGTGCCATTCTACCAACTTTAGTCCTTCTTGCACTCTAGCTAATTCATCTGAATTCCTAGTGCGTTTCGCCAATTCATTTGCTACCTGATAATTGCGAAGCGCTTCATTTGGCAACCATGCTTCTAGGTATCGATCTGCAAGTACTCGGTAAAGAGTGGGGTTCTGGCTTCCTGCTGCCACTCGTGCTTTCAGCGTCTCAATCGATTCATTCAAAAGGCTTTTGGACATAAATACAGCATCTAAATCTAAAAAAGCGGCTTCGTCTGGAGGCAAGTTTAATTCATTGATCTGCTTTACCTTGTATGCAATTTCTTTTTGGTCTTTTTCTGGCAAAACACTGATTACTAAAGGCTCCGAACTAATCAAAGAACCTCCCTGGTTGGCAATGACAGTAATTTTGTAGGTGTTACCAAGTTGCAATTCTATTTGCTCTTTCGGGTATGCCAGTGTAGTCGTTTTCTGATCTACTGTTGCTTCCCAATAAAATTCGTAACCCTTTACAATTACTATGTAATTAGTAGCGTTCGAGACAGCACTCCAAGATATTTGAGGTCGCGTACTTAACATTGAACTGCCATAAGGGCTTATTAGGGTTGGTGCTTCTTTTTCCTCACCCGCCCCTTTAGGGTTATAGCAATTACTCGGATTTAATCCCGTACATAGCTCTGCTATCTCTTGAGGCACTGTACACGTATCTGGCTCCTTGAACACCGTACTATGCTTCAGGTATACAAAATTTCCATTTAAGTAGCACAAAACCTTGACTGTAGCTCCCTTAACTGGATTAATCCGATCTCCTTGGCACAGTCGGCTTCCACTTGGCAAGTGGAGATCGCCTGAGCTAGAGACTCTACCTATAAACTTGCGACACCCACTTTTTACTACTGCTACTGATTGAGTCCGACTTCCTGCGCTGCTAATACTTGATAAAAGTAGTATTGATGGTAATATCGATACGAGCGCTGCAACTTGAAGCTTAAAAACTTTCTTCTTTCTATGGTTGAGTAAAGACTGCATTAAAAGCTTTTATCTATTTACTTGCTTGTTAATAGCATACATAAGTTTGATAGCAAAACAAATAAACTAAATCCATACTTTCGCAAAAATTCACTCTATTGAGAGATTTTTGAGTTATTGGTAAGGCGGTCTAATAATTCCTGCCTCCACTTGAAAACATCTTGCTGAGTAGTCCTAGCAAGCATACAGATTTCCCATGAAAGTCTAGCATCCTCAATTTTACCTAGAGCTTCTTGCACCTGAGCCAGCAAGCAGACAGCATCTATTCTCTTGCTGTCTAAATCACTTGCTTTTTGTAAATATGTCTCTGCCTCGTTATACTGATTTTGCATGAACTTTGCCCAACCCAAATTTTTATATAAAGCAGCTTGTAGTTTTGGGTCTTCAGTCAGGCGCAATCCTTCAAGCGCTAATACACTAGCCTGGGTATAGTCTTCTTTGAGATTTCTGAGGCGCGATAAATCATTAAGCGCAGGCACTGCTTTTTTATTAATTCTAATTGCTATTTTATATTGTTCTTGAGCTAAATCCTCTTTTCCTTCTTGATCATAAAAACTTCCTAACCTATAATATCCCTCCCAGTCATTAGGCTTTAATTTCAAAATCTGCTGATAATTATCTAAGGCACAAGCGACTTCTCCAAGCTGCCAACAAACTACAGCTAAACTATTATAAGCACTTATGTCTTTTCCATTATATTTAAGAGCTAACTCATAATATTTTTTCGCTAGTTTGAAGTCGTTAAAATGACGAGCAGCTTGCTCCAAGTAAAACTGGGAAACAGAAACTTTAAGTTGGGAATTATATTCTATAGCTTGGTTAAAATAGTTTTGTGCAGTTTGCGAATCATTTGCTAATTCTGACTTTTTACCTTGTAGTACTAAATTATTAGCCATTACTGGTAAAAATACTTTAAAACCTCCAAAAAGCCCTAAAGCAATTAATGTAACTAATAAACTAAATAAAGTTTTTTTAGACTTAATTAATTTATAAATTTTACTTTGATAAGGGAGTTTGTTAAGCCGTTGCAAAATTACTTGAGTACTTTGCGGACGCTGACCTGGGGAAGAAGCCATCAAATCATCCAGTAAATCAGCAAAAGGTTTATCAATCTGCGGCGCATATTTTCTCCAGATTAGCCTCCCTTTTTTTTCGTTTATTGGTAGATCCATCAATGACATCCCAGTAACTAAGTTCACAAAAGTCCGACCCAGAGCATAGAAATCTGATTGCGGTACTGCCTGGCCATTCATTTGTTCAGGTGGACTAAAAAAAGCCGTGATCACAGATGTTACTTCGTGTCCACTACCTAATCCTGTACTGCTTCCCCCATTGGTACTAACTTTTGCTAAGTAAGTGCTAGTAATCTCTCGTGCTGCACCAAAATCAATCAACACCAATTTCCCATCAGGCTTATGAATTATATTTTCTGGCTTGATGTCTCTATGAAAAAAGCCGGAGCTATGTACGACATCAAGAGTATTAATTAATTGTGACAACCAATCAAATGCCACATTTTGAGGAATTCGCCCATAAGATTTTAACCATTGCCGTAAATTCTCTCCTTCAACCTTTTGCATTACTAAGCAATGTAATTCTAGAAGAGTGTCCTTTAGTTTAAAAGTGAAGTAATCATCTCTAGCCGACTCAGGAATCCCAGGATATTGAATTATTTGCAAAATTCTAGCTTCTCGCTGAACTAGCTCCACTAATTTAGGTTCGCTCCACTTTAATACTTTCATTACTCTTATTTGAGACTCTGGATGCGATTTTGTGCCAACATCTTCAACCTCAAAAACATTTGTGTTAGTATACAGATTTTCTTCCAAAGAGCGCAACGGGCGTAGCAAACGAATGCGACCATTTATTAACAAAGAATTACCGCAAGCTAAACAGTTTTTGGCGTTATCAGGATTACGGCGCTGTGTACAAAGGTGATTTATGCAGTAAACCACATTTACTCCTGGATGGAATTACTGATTTGTAACACACTTGTTTTTCTTCGCACCAAATTAAATGGATCAACTAAAATGTATTTTCTGATAAGTGGTTGTAAACTATAACTAACTTCTTGCTTACCTGATTTTCTATAAGTTTCAACTAAAGAGCGTTGTTCTAAAATTTCTATTGCTCTGATAGCTTCCGCAATTGATACTTCTAATCCTATTTGTTTTTTTAAAGCTTCAATAATATTATAAAACTGAATTGGAGGTGAGCTTTCTGAAGTTGACTCTGCTAAATAAATCATTATTTCTCTTTGGACATCGCTTAAAAGTCCCGGCTGTCCAAATTGCTGATGTAGCATAGATTGAAGGAGTTGCCCAATAACAGTAGTCCTGTAATCAAAGAATGTTTTTACACTTCCTCCAAAAAGCCGATGAATTCTGTCAGCTGCTTCTTCTAACTCTGATGGGTTTCCACGATGCATTTTAATTAACTCTTTACATTCTTTCCCCCATAGCCCTTTTTCATTTAGCATTCGCATAGCTGCACGTTCCTCTAAGCCTTCAAGGCGTAAAGAGTCAATTGGAAGATTTTTTGTTGCATAAATAACTTCTTCCAAAGGTAATTGACTTGTTATAATTGTACAGTTTTCATGATTCCCCTCTGAAAGTTGAATAAATAATTTTTCATACTCTAATCTTTTCTCAAAATTAGCTATTTGGCCTAGTTTTTCAAATCCGTCTACTACTAGTAGTAAACGATGTAATTGAAAATATTTTAATAATAGCAAAGTTTGATTTTCAATAGATTCATTGTCTATTTCTATATCAAAAGCATTAATTAATTTAGTAAACAAATTGTCAACGGACGAATGTATTTTTATCCAAACTATATCTTTATAGACATTGGGGTTCTCTAAAAGTATTTCTTCTAGTAATTTCGCCGCTAGTGAAGTTTTTCCAATCCCTCCAACTCCAGTTATAACTATGCAGCGTCGTTTCAAAACATGAATTTGATTTTTTAATTTACTAATCTCTCTTTCTCTCCCATAAAAAGATCCTATTTTGGGTAATTCTCCATAAATTCTCGTCTTGCCAACTAAACAATTGTTGTCTAGCTTGGAGACTTCTAACTTAAAATAATTCTTTTTTGCTAGTTTAAGTAAAGCAGGTTTCAAAGATATTTTTTTTACTGGGGTTCCATCACCAATAACCTCTGAAAGCATTGCCCATAATTGCCGAGCCACTTCTCTATGCAAATAGTCCGCGTTGTATCCAGAGTTGCTTGCTATCTCCTTATAGTCTCTCCCGTACCAAGACCCTTTAATTAAAACTCTTTCAGATTTCAGTAAATGTCTTCCGGTATGTTGAAGCACTCGCTCATCCAAAATCTCCAGTATTTTATCTATGTCTAAGTTTTTATACGATTCCATACTTAGTAAGCTTTTATATTATTGTTTTAACAACTCTAAGGGTAGAGTTATTCAATGAAGTACAAGAAGCTACTCTCTTAGCTTACTCTACAAGAAAATCCTCTTAAACACTTACAGAAACCCAAAGTGAACATCTAATGGAACCAGATTCCGTCTAAGTTGTGCTGCATTTTGCCTAACATGACACATTGCACCATAAATTTGTAAGATTAAGTAATCATTATAGGTACAACGCTAACACACACGATTATTCGATTTTTACAACTCTCAAACCCTACTCTCTTAATATTTGTTTACAATCAGATTTTCTAAAAGATTTTCCTAAAACCTACACTTTCTCAATAATTGTTTACAATATCCCTCTTTCAAAAAGCTTTTACAGGTTATATGCTCTAAATGTTACGTTCAATAAGTACCACTACTGCATCTATAGATGTAGTATCACGATTACGCTTTAATCAAAATTGACTAATGTAATCAGTGATACCTTTGAGTAGTACCAGACATCGGTTTACCCCAATTTAATGATTACACCTAATCTCGTGTGTAACTAACCTCGTAGTACTCTTTTAAAAAGATGAAACAATTCCTGCTAAAAATCAAATTCTTGTTAGATCCCAAACGGACATAACTTCTGTACAATCAAGCTAATTGAAGGGAGACATGGAGGTGAATATACAAAACTATCAAAACTTAACGCACAAAGCGCCACTAAGGAGTAGCGCTTTGTACGGGTCTTAAATTCCATATAACCTCAGAGCGGGAGTTGATCTCGAAAGAACAAAACAAGTTGTCGTTAAAGTTTGCCTACTAGTCACGACTACTAAATTTGTCCGAGAGTATAATCCGCGCTGCCACATCCATTATAGGATCTGCCGCACGAAAAGTCTATTTTTTGCGGTGGGTTTTGGCTATCGAAATTCTAAAGATTTGCTAAGGTTAAGTTTAATTAAGAAATATCCGAATTTCGTAGCAAAAAGCATAGCAGCGCGAGTAACAGGTATCAGTTATCAGTTGGAATTTACAGTCCTTGATAACTGTCAACTGTTGACTGATAACTGATACAACCCTCTCTGAAGCTTGTAAACCGAGTTATCAGAGGCGAAATCATGACTTTGACTTATATCAAAACCCCCAAGGGCGCAGTAGTTGAGCGCATTGGGTCAGATAGTAAGATTACACATCTTGTATGCGGTCTAGTAAAGGGTAGTTTCAGCAATATCCTGGCTAAAACGAAAATTGTCAGACTTTTTATAGGAGTGGAATTAGCTTTTAGTGTGCATTTGCTGTTTCCAATAGTGGTGCGCCAAACCATTCGTGCGTGGTGGCTAGCATCAGGGTACAAATTATGCTGACACTAGATAGAGAAAGCAAATCAGTACTTCATTACGATGATCTCAACAGCAGTATCAAAGAGACCTTCGCTACCATAGACCAATTTGAGTTGCAAGCAGTAGAACAGATTCGCCTCATGCATCATGAGCGGATGTACAGAATCGCTGGGTACAAAAACTTTGAACAATATTGCCAAGGCGAATTGCATGTATATGGCGGCTATCGGCGTATAAATCAACTCTTAGGGGCTTCAAAAGTTATTGTTGCCGCAGGAGAGTTGGGGCCACAGATTAAAAATGAGCGCCAAGCCCGTCCTCTTTTGAGGTTAGCTAAAGAACCAGAAAAACTTATTGCTGCGATAAAACTGGCTTTATCATCAAACCCAAACCCTAGCGAATCAGATTTCGCAGTTGCCGCAAATACAATTGCTCCAATGCCAAAAGGAAAAAATAAATTCCTTCAGGAACCATTGGTTCCGAAAAATGCCATCACAATTTCATCACCAGAACATCCCCGTTATGGGGAATCGGGAGTGATTTGTGCAGACGCACCGAATAATTCGCAGCAGATTGTGACTTTCGCTGATGGTGAAAGGCTGTTGGTAAACAACACTGATTTGGATGACGCAATTGTGTCCGAATCGACTGAGCGAACTTATCCACCAGAGTACTCCGAAGCGATCGCGGCACTTAAAGAGCAACATAAGCTTCAGTTAGAGCGACTGGAACAGGAATTGAGGATTGGACTACAAGCAGAGGTTAAGGCTCTAGCCGAAGCCCAAGTAAGTGAGCAAATCCAATCTCTGCAAAACCTATACAGGCAACAGAAGGAGGAAAATATCCAGTTGCAGCAGCGTTTAGACGAGATGGAATCGCTACGGCACCTGGAAACTGAGAACCAGCAGCTAAAAGAGCGCATTCGGGATTTGGAAAACGCCTTTGAGCCGCATCAATTACAAGACTGGGGGAATACTTACACTAAACAAAGCGCTAAAGCATTAAACAAGAAGGTTCAGGAACCACTGGAGAAGACAATTGATTTGCGAACTCTGGCACTTGTTCCACCCAAAGAAAATGCGACTGAATGTCTGCGCCTCATGGGTATGGCATTGAAAAACCTAAGCGTTGCCATGAACAATACCCAAGCTCTTGAGGCGGCGGCGATAATTTTGGGTACTAGTCCCACACAGTCAGCCATCGCAACAAGGACGGAGCAATTACAGATGCTACCTGTGGCTATTAGGGAAATTAGGCAAGTACTTGCACGTATTGAGTTTACATGGCTTGACTTTTGGGCTGTGGCTGAAAAATACGAGGTGATAAAACCTGACTACTGGGCTGAACTTACCACCCAGGAGACTGATTTAATCACACAAGCTCGAAAAGACAGTGAACAGTTAACAGTTAACACTTAAGCTAATCGTCATTCATTTTTCCTTCTTTGATTTGCTGTAAGGACAACCCTACGGGTTCTGCTCCCGGAGTACAGCATGACTGATGACTGATAACTGATAACTGTTCACTGATGAATGCGGCATAGGTGCAATGTCGCCGAAATTGTCATGGAAAATTTTAGGAAAAAATGTGAATACAAATAAAAATGCAATTAAGAGTGGCAACAAAGAGCGATTCGAGCCTAAACCAGATTGCAAGGTATCAGTTGAGCAGAGCGAACACCCAATTGAATACCCAAACAATCTCACGCCTGCCGAGTACCATGAGTTGCTAGCTGGTAGTGCCATTCATCCAGCACTGATTGAGAGCAGTTTCTTCCACATAGAAGGAGAAACAATCTACGACTACCTGTTCATCTCTGACAAAATCCCTCGCAAAAATGCCGGTCGAGTCACGGATGCATACATAAGGCAATATCAGCATCTATTACTGGGGGGAACATGGATTCAATCTCTTGACCCCTTCAACAATTGGCAAGCAATGGAGTGGGGGCGGATTAAGCCCAACT
>NZ_JAYGHD010000117.1:0-11934 GCF_034932245.1 Nostoc sp. UHCC 0251 | reverse complement strand
CCAATGACCAATGACTATGCACCATATTTACAAAGGATTTCGAGCGCTGATAATACCCGAAATGGAATCCACAGAATCAAGATTAAAGAGAGGAGATTGGCGATCGTTAATTGTTGGATACAGATACACCGCTCGTTATAGAGGCAGAATCTGTTTTATCGTTGATAATCCCCTGCCGACAATAGAGGATGCGAAAACTGATTTTGAAAATCGTATTGACGTAATCCTAGACAGTGTTTGACCAATAAAAAGCGATCGCGCACCAGGAGGAAATGCGATCGCAATTTTTGTACTGAAACATAACATCTTATTGGCTTCACCACCTTATCCCTCGCGGCTGCGGTTTGTCATAACTCTGGGTAAACCTGATCGACTTCATCCCACGCTTGGCTTGCGAGATTCTCCAGCGCCATAGCCAAATACAAAGGATGGTCGTATTCACCGTGCTGCAAGCGCTCGAAGAAGATTTCAATTTGCAGGAATAGGAGTTTGGCGTTCATAGAGTTGCGATCGCGCTCTTTACGTCTTCGTCACTTACCTCGATGTACCGAGAAAGCACCTTCAAATCAGTGTGTCCAGTGGCTTTTTTAATCGTCGCCAGGCTCACACCCCGCTTTGCCAATCTCGTTATAAAACTCCGGCGGGTGGAATGAGTTGATATGCCTTTGGCCGTCAACCCGGCTCTCTCTACAGCTGTGCGTAAAATTTGGTCAGCCGCTCGTAGAGACATCGGTTTGTCCGCTTCCCTAGAGGGAAATAACCAAACAGAACCGGGAACTGGCTTGTATGCTGCTAGCAACTCAGCCAAAGTATCGTGAACCGGCACCTGGCGCGTCTGTCGTTTTCCGTTGGGGGTTGCCTTGCGAGTCCTGGCGCGAAAATTGATATACTCACAAGGCGAATCGTCGAGGTTGTACACATCCAGAAGTTGCAATTTCACTAGCGCCCCCCAGCGTTCCCCGGTGTACCAGGCAAGATCCAAAAGTAGTTTATATTTTTGAGAGCGGATCTGCTTACGAATTTTGGAATAATCCGCGTCGGTCAAAACTGCGGCTTGTCCATTTCGATTATTTTTCATTTTATTTTTTACTTCTGCGTATTCCGGTTTAACCCTTGAGCAAGGCTAAACCGGAATATTCCTAATTAAGAGTATTAGAAATATTCGGTTCAATCGTATTCACAGCAAGGCTTTTGCGTCCTCAGTGAATGTTCTTGTTTTACATAAAAGTGGAACATTTACATAATTTTTAATCAGCCATACAACGGATTTATTCACCTCATGAAAATCCGCTTTTATGGAACCAACACTTACTGCCGTATTCGGTGCAAGCGCCACACAAGATGTAAATACTCTAACCATTAGCAAATCGGATCTAACTTCTACTGGACTGACCCCTAGCGCTAGTAACACTGCTGAATCTTTGCTAATAGCACTCGTACTGAAATTTAAAGCAGCGCTAACAGATGAGGGTAAAGATACCAACATTGACCAATCTGTTGCGGTTGTAGATGGGTTTAGCCCGTCGATTACTACTCGTAACGATGCCATCTATCTGCGAAATACCATCTCTGTAGAAATTGATCGAGTCCTTGCAGGTGCGGATACAATCGACCCCGACCTTTATTAATCATGCAAGCACTAACACTTACTCAATTATTTGGTGATAGTGCTAGTCAAACTGCTACTGAATTGGTAATTCAAAAAGCTGATTTAGCAGCAGTAGGATTAACACCTACAGCAAACAATCGCGCCGAACAATTGGTGGTTGCTCTTTTATTGCAAGCATTAAGAAATTTTGAGGGCTATTTAACGGATGAAAACGGCAATATCATGACTGACGAGAATAACGCCCCAATTGGATACGAAAATCGTCACTTGCATGAGCTTTTAGAAATGTTTCGCTGGGATGCCTATGTTAAGCAGCGAAATGAAAACTTTTACTTAACAGAAACAATTATTTTTGAAAGCTATGTTCAAACAGATTAAAGACTTAGGCACAGAGAAGACTATTCCAAGCAATACGGATATTATTCCAATCCAGCAAGCGGACGGGATAACAAGACATATAACCAAGGCTAATTTATTGTCAGGAATTAGCAGTGGTTTTTCTGTCGAATATGCCCAAGTCGCTGATGTTAAAACAAGTGGCACTGGTGGCGGTACTTATACTTCTGCAAATACAGTAATTACCAGAACACTTAATACAGTAGTTTCTTCAGCAAGCTGGCTATCGTTAGCATCAAATGCTTTTACATTGCAGCCTGGTACATACATTATTGATGCTACTGTACCAGCAATTCTTGTTAACAATTTTCGGGCATGGCTCGAAGATTCATCTGGAACAATAGTATTGCTTGGTAGTTCGGCATACAATGCCCCTGGCGCTGCTTACGCTAGTACTAATAGCTATATCAAAGGAAAAATCGTTGTCTCATCCCCAACATCCTATACGGTTAAGTTCAGGGGTGTAAATGCATCATCTTTCATCTACACTCTTGGAGTCCAAACGGGTTTTCCTGGTCAATCTGAAGTATACACACAAGTAAATATTATGAAGGTGGCTTGATGTCTTATTGCGCTGGTACTAATAAGGCAACAGTTAGCGTTTATGTAAGTGATTCTATATTTGAAAAAATCGTTTCTACATCTCCACCCATAGATATCACTTTAGTTCATGGACAGCCAGCACAAGTTCAAGGCGCTGGATTAGATGTTGCTAACTGTGGGCAATTACCAAATTATGGGATTTATGAATACGACGGGTTTGTAACATTTGTATCAATCAATGTAGCAACGCCAATTTCTAATCCGGCTGGTTTTTGCGCTGGCAGTAAACCTGCGGTAAATGGCGTAACTACACCAGGTATTAATGATGTTTACCATTCAAGCGTACAAATCATTCGTCAGTATTCATCCGATTGGGTCTTGTCTGTAATTGATGCTAACGGGAAAACTATTACTAGAAAGTATCCAACTGAGCCAAGATACGAAATTTCTTGTAATGATGATTGCCCAGAAGGCTCTCACAAATGCACCCACAAGAAATACCCAGGATATTGCTGTGTGCCTTGCAAGGAAGTGGGCGATCGCCTGAAAAACATGGCTAACAAGGTAGGTCGATAAATGGCAGAAATTTGTAAAGATATTGACCAGGGTCTTGCAGCTTTAAATCGCAAAATAGATGCACAAAATCAGCGTTTACGAGAATTGGAGCGCAAGCAACAGCAGTGTTGTGAAGGTAATAGCAACAATAATTACAATGGCAACGATTTAGAGAAACGTGTAAGAGAATTAGAAAAAACTTCAGAAGCGCTCAAAAAAGGAATTGTAGGAACTTTAAATAATTTCGCTGATATTGAGGAGACAAATCGGGAGTTTACCGAGGCTTTTCAAGGTCTGTACAATATGGTGACTCCCCTCATTGATACAGTTTCAGCAATTGCAGGATTTTTAGGAGGCGATTAATAATGGCTACTTGGAACGGGCTTCCTATCCCAGATGCACCGCAAATTAAAATACCTAATTCAATTCCTCAAAATTTTAACTGGAATAGTTATAAAGCTGATCCAAATGGTACTTTTAATAAATTCAAAGGAGCGAGAGAAACGCACCGATTGAATTGGAAAGGATACCGTGCAGCTAGTGCTAGTACTAAAAAAATTATTGCTTCATCTCCTAGTAAAAGATTTATCGCTGATGCTGGTAAGCGAATTAGGCAATTAAAAAAGGTTACAGACTCTACAAAAAAAGTGGCTGATGCTGCCAAGAAAACCTCAGATGCCGCTACTAAAGTAAATGATGCGCTCTTAAAAAAGGTTCCTGGCAATGCTCCTTTAGATAAAGCTGCCCGCATTGGCGCAATTATGGGAATCCTTGCAGCGATTGGAGTAGTTGCTTTACTCAAGTTCCAGGAATTTGTTACAGGTAGGGCGTTCGACGATCTTGCTACAACCCAAATCGACCTGACAAAGGTTAATACCACGGCCGTCAATAATGGATTAAAACTCAAAACTCTTGAGTCTAAGTTACAGAAATACGAGCAAGAATTAAGCGCTAATGCTAGGGATTATTACAAGCTAAATAAACAGCAAGAATCATTTGGTAAAAACATATTAGATGTTAAGAAACAGAGTAATGATGCACTGTATGAAACTCGGCAAGGAAGAACAATTCTTGAAAGTAAAATCGCTGAAACAAGAAAACAGAGTAATGATGCACTGTATGAAACACGCCAAACAAAGTTTAATTTAGAGGCGAAAATTCAGCAGGTTAACGCTGAGATAGCGCGAGTTGCTTCCAAGGCGAATGATGGTTTTCAAAATGCCGTCAACACTACCATTTCTAAATTACAAGCAGAATTGGCATCAGTTAGAGCAAGCATCAAATCAGCCCCACCTGTAGATACTGCCTCTATTACTACTAGTGCTGTAAATGCTGCAAAGGCATTGGTTACGCCGCTCCAGTCCCAAGTCGGAGGATTGCAAGCAACTGTATTGGCGCTGACGGGACAAACTGCGGCGGCTGTAGCGGTTTCGGGTGTAGCAATAAATGGTGTTAGCAATCTCGCTCAAGCGGTATCGACTGCAAATAATACAGCTAGTGTTGCCCAGCAAGAAGCAGAAAGTACTAGAAAATATGTTGACCGGGTGCTAGTTTCCCGAATTGATGCAACAGTTACCCAGAGTACAGGAATAACTGCGGAAATTGCAAAATTGCAGGGTGAAGCACAAAGTACTAGAACCTTTGTTGAGAGAAATTTGGTTCCACGCATTGAAGCAACAGCGACTCAAAGTACAGGAGTAGCCGCAGAAGTTGCAGAAGTGAAACAGCAAATTCCTGGTTTATCAAATGAAATAAGACAATCTCAAACTCAAATATCTGACCTAAATACAAAAATAACTCAACAAGCAAAAGTGAACGAGCAAGCACTACCAAAGCTAGACCAAATTGTAGGCATACTCGGCTTAATTCCGGGGCGGGCAGCAGCAGCAATCAGACCAGACATCCCAACAATTCCACAAATCGAGCAAGCAGCCGCGACGGGTACATGTAGAACCACCCAGCCGGGTGGGTGTATGAATAAGGCACTCAAAGATAATGCAGCAGACATCACCAATAACAACAACACCAATGCAGCCAATATTTTAGACGCTGTAAATACTGGTGCAAATGCTGCACTACTCCAGGGACAGCAAACAATATTAGCAAGATTGGGTGATCAACTGCCCGGTGGCATCGGTGGGAAGCTATCCCGCTTTGCAGATTGGATGCATTTAGATAGAGTGCTTAATATCTTAATTTTTGCAGCCACAGTCCATAATGCTTTGATGTTGAGCAATGATATTGGGCAAACTTTGTTGGGTGCGATTAATAACGTGCTTACTTTAATTGGGCTAAAAAAAGAAGATGGATCTTCTTTTGATTTAGGTAGTGTTATATCCGGCGGTATTGAGAATTTAATCAAAGGGGCAATTGGAGCCGATAATTATACTAGTTTGAGAGAAGCCTGGGCTAAAGCTAATAGGATATATCAGGCAACTACTAATCTTCTTAATAGCTTTTTAAATTTATCGCAAACCATTCTACAAGCTTCTGAGTTGATAGCAGCTTACACAGGAAAAATAGGAAATGCTTTAAAGAAAGGCGGAGTAATTTTAGAAAACGCCTATGGCTGGATGAATCCCCAGCCTAAATTCAATCGCGTCACGCAAACCTTGGAAAGCCTACAAAATGGGGCATCAACAATTCAAATGGTGACACAAGCACCACTAGACGTGGTAAATGCCGTAACAGAATCAACAACGGCTGCAACCGAATTTGTAAAAGCCCTTAAAGAAGATGACAAGCCTGTAAACAAGGCTGCACCCATTCCAGAACCCGACGAATTAAAAGCCAAAGAAACTCAGTCTAAGACTGATTCTCAACCGTTGAGTTTTGATTTCTCAGACTTATTCGATGGAGAGGATTAAACAATGTCATTGCCAGAAGGATTTGACAATATTGAACATCTTCAAAGAACGTGGAATCAAGAACATAATCGTCGGGTTGATCGATACTTTAAAGATGTTCAAGGCAATGGTGATTTATCAGGTGTTAGACCGTCTTTAAAGCTAGCTTGCAGAGCTTTAGACAATGATAATATGTATGCCTCTTGGATGAGGTCAGACCTTTTTTACAACGTTATTGGTTACGGACGCAAAAATCTTGCTGTTTTTTACGGCAATAGGCTTGATACTGCTCCCCCTGTGGCTGGGCATCCACAGTTATTTTTTGTTTTCTCTCAGGATGGGTCAGCTTCACCTTCTGAAGAGTCACCCATACAGCATGAAAAGTCTGTCAGATTAATGAAGTTCTCTTGTTCAACGGGGAATTCCAAGCCAGCGATTACCAAGGCGAATATGACAGAAATCGCTAACGAAATTAAAACCACTTTTTTATCAAGTAGCAGAGGAATAACTTATACGGCAGGGAATAAATCAGCTAGTTACACCGATCCTGATAATGGATTTCCAAAAGGCAATTATTTGCTTGTTAATTCCCGGACTGACGGAGTAGAAATCTACCAAAAAATTTGTAACGTGATTGATGTACCCTTCCAAGCCGAAAGAGTGATTGTGAACGACCCGGACAAACCCAGCACAACAACGGCAACAGCCGGAAAAGTCACGATCTTAGGCAAACAGGTACAAAATCGGCGGTATAGACCTGTAGCAATTCTCAGATTCAGAAGTGCCTACATATCTCTAGGCAATCTTGTTCCACCAGTCTTTCTCATGGATACAACACTTCAGAACCAGGGACTAGTCAAATACCCTTGATGTGAAACGGTTATCCTCATCTGACTGTGGCAAAAAATAAAGGTAAAAACCTATTAGGTTTCCGCACAGAATTCTAAGGATTTTAAAGGCTAGAGTTGGTGAAAAGTGTAACAATTATCACCAGTAAAAATTATGGGCTTTAGAGACCTGCAACGCTACGAATCGCAGAAGGCACGCTATGACAAATACAAGCTTTGGGTTGCAATGAGTCCAGACCAGCGACAAGCTGCCTACGCTACAGTCACCGATGAAACCAAACGGGCGAGGGCAGAAAGAGAAGATGGCTATATTTCTCCTTTTGGCACGGCTGGAACTACTAAGATTTACCTCCCAGCTCAGTTAATCAAGAGCGGACAAACTGGACAGGGATCAGGCGTAGCCAATGTACTTCTTGCGCTGCTTGCTAGCCGCACTACTACAGCTACCGAATTTGGCGCATTAACTACGCCAATTAAGATTGACACGAAAAAATTCAAGTTTGCCAAGTTGACGCTCACTTCTGTTGTGCCTGGGACTGTTAAGAAAAATAGTCGAATCACCGGTGCAGCATACAAAAAGCCTGATGTAGATTCAGTCACTTCTCCCTTTGGTCAAGGTACTGGTGGTGAAGCCTATGATGCGGCTGTTGCAGCCATCGAACAGACAACAGAATATGTGACCTTCATTGAAGGAAACGGCGGTAAAAATCGGGCTAGATTTACTCCTGAAGGTTAATGAGCAAGATAGCAGAACGAACTGGGATTATTTGGACTCCAGACGATCTGTTAGACCTGCTATCTGTCGATATTGATGGCAACTGTTCCGATGCTGAATTTCAGGGAATGCTTGCCATCAATCAAGCAGGTAGAGATTGGCTAACCGGGAAAATTGATACTGTTGAATACCTCGATAAGCTAGAGCATTACGGTATTCCTAATCCGTTTGAAATTGTAGATGAATTTGCTGATCACGTTGATTTTGTAATCTCCCATGCTTGATGTATGAGGCGCAATTTACAGCTAGGGATAGAAAGTAATTGGAATTTGCAATACAGTGATTCTTTCCCGGCTGTAAGTTACTTAAATGATTCAGCAGGGAATCCAATCTATCAAAGGATAACTGAAATAAGTATTCCTGTAGTATTTGACAAACCCATCATTGCTGTGTCTGTCACCACTACTGTTCCTGTAGGATCAATTTGGGTTTATGCAGGGTATTTACGCCGTAGCGTAACAACTGGCTTGGGTGCAAGTTTCGCGGGTGAGCCTGAAAGCTTGTTTTTAGGTAAGTTTAATTTAATAGTTTTCGATGATTTAAATATAAATTATTTTGTATCAATTAAAGTTCCTAAATGGTTTATCAATGCCAATATTGCTATCTACCAATATGAAGGAATAGACACGACAACGCTAGAGGATGATGTGGCGGCGATCAAAACAGCGCTAGAAATATAAACGATTATGAATACTACAAACTCAACAATAGCTGTTACTAATTCTTCCAATAGTTACCCAGGAATAACGCTAACTTTAGAAAGTACTGGTATATTTTTAGGGATTCTTGTTAGCACTTCTGTTTTGGCTGGTGTGGCTGTTACCGTCATCAGCAAAATAAATCGAATCTCAAATTCGATTACTCAAATTGAAAAAGCTCTCGAAGAACAAGTAAGAAATGCTGAGAAAATTCGTGAGATTGATAGAACCTTGGCTTTACATATTCAAGACTATGTGAATCGGAAGGATGTCATTCAAATGCTTCTAGGGCAGCTAAACGAGAAAATTGACCACAAGTTCAAGAGAGTATTGTTTTACACAAGGGATATCCAGCGGTTTCTCCAACGCGATACTGATTTTAAGATCCGCGAGTATGAGGAAACGACTCAGGCAGACGAATAACTCACTGGGGATTCATGCCACTACTTTTATTCAAGTTACTGCCTGTGCTGCCACTGAAGAACAGAAAAGGGAGAAATTAAAAATAATTTCTCCCTTTTCTGGGTCGGCTTTCTGCTTCAACTTTTGTAAATTAACTAATTGTTTTTACCTTGCCATTCCCAAAAGCTAGGGTAGCAGCTTGCTAACGGGTATAGCAGCCAGTTCAAAACTGACAGTTAATTAAGCTTTGGCCAAGTTTTCAGCAGCAAAGTCCCAGTTTACCAAGTTTTCTAGGAAATTTTTGATGAATGCCGGACGGGCGTTTTTGTAGTCAATGTAGTAAGCGTGTTCCCAAACATCTAAGGTTAGGAGTGCCTTCTGACCATGAGCTAGAGGGTTTTCTGCATTTGGTGTTTTGATCACCTTCAGCGTACCACCATCATCAATCAACCAAGACCATCCACTGCCGAATTGAGTTGCGGCGGCGTTCGAGAACTCTTCCTTGAATTTGTCGAAGCTACCAAAATCTTTATCAATTTTAGCTGCGAGATCGCCAGTGGGTGCGCCGCCACCTCCTGGTTTTAAGGAATTCCAAAAGAAGGTGTGGTTCCAAACTTGAGCAGCGTTGTTGAAGATTCCCGTCTTAGAGGAGTCTTTGAAGGAAGTTTTGATCACTTCTTCGAGAGATTTATCAGCAAGTTCTGTACCTTCAGTGAGCTTGTTGAGGTTGTCTACATAAGCTTTGTGATGCTTACCATAGTGATACTCGAAAGTTTCAGCTTTCATGCCATATGGCTCTAGAGCATTCTTGTCGAAGGGTAGTGGGGGCTGTACAAATGCCATGTGTCAAATCCTCTCTTTACCGGTTTCCAGTTTTAAGCTATTACAAAAGCTTAGGAAATTAACAGCTTTTATTTTTGGGGTTTTATGTCTTTAATGATGAAACATAAAACTTAACATCGTCATTTTACTACCAAAGTGAATATAAAAACAAAGTACTCGTCTAATAAGTAAAATAAGCCAAATCACTAAAAAATAATGTCTATAAATAAAAATGGCTAATATTTCCTAGCTAAAAACCAATAAATAATTAAGTAGGTTGGCATAATTAAACGTGGAATGCCAACCAGTGAAATCATTGCCATGAGCAGCTTTACCTTTTTGAGGCACTGCCGTCTTCTCCCAAAAGGAGAGCCTTCTGCCTCCAGCAACAACTGCCTTTTACTTAGCATTTAGCAATTTAAGCTTTCAGACTTCTACCTGTAGTGAGATTAATTGCGATGTGAAGAATCAGTCGAAAGCAAGATGATTTAGTACTTAGAATAATTTAAAATCTCCGTTAGGAGACTTCAAGTTTTGATGATATAGACAAATAGTAGATAAGGAATAGCAAAATCATTTAATGTTTTGCTATTTGGGTACAGCTTTAAGGATGGTAAGAGAATAATCACTCATTTACCACCCTTTTGAACTAAAAAACTAACAGCAATTAGCGATGATTACCATTGAGATAAACGTTGCTGGTAGTAATTTACAATTTGTGCTGTGACTTCAGAAATATTCAGACCATCGGTTTGAAGTTCGATCGCATCGGCTGCTTTTTGCAAAGGGGAAATTTTGCGCGTACTATCTTTCCAGTCACGCTCGGCAATATCCTGTTCCAGTTGCTCTAAACTCACTTCGGGTTGACCTTGTTTGTTAAAGTCTTCCTGGCGGCGACGGGCGCGTTCACCTACAGAAGCGGTTAAGAAGATTTTCACTTCGGCATCGGGGAATACATGAGTACCGATGTCACGACCTTCAGCAACTAAACCACCTCTTTTACCCCAGTTTTGCTGTTGTTTAACCAGTGCTTGACGGACAGCGCTTTGGGCGGCGATCGCAGATACAAGAGAAGTTACCTCAACCGTGCGAATTGCCTGGGTAACATCATTACCGTCAATCCAAACGCGCACACTCGATTGTAAATCCTGGTTGGGAGTAAGTTCAATTTTACACTGGTTAGTTAATTGGGCGATCGCACACTCATCATCAATAGCAATCCCCTTTTGCAGCACTAACCAAGTAATAGCACGATACATCGCTCCTGTATCTAAATACACTAAATTTAGGTTTGCTGCCACTTGACGCGCCACTGTGGATTTTCCAGCCCCGGCTGGGCCATCAATGGCGATAATGGGTTGACGATCGCGCAATATGATATTGTCAATCAAACGTGTAGACCCAAGACGAGCTGCGATCGCCAACATTCCTTCCTCCTGAACTTTTTCTAAAGACATTAACGTAGTCGGTTCAACCAATTCAATATATTCCACTAAAATCGTGCTGACTATTGCCACTTCTTGCTGTACTAGTGCTATCAACTTGTTACTATTGCGATCGCCTGCAATGAATGCAGCTTCAGCTCGTCGCAAGCCGCGATATAATGCCGCTGCTTGCTCTTTTGCCGTTGCAGTCAAATATTGATTACGAGAACTGAAGGCAAGACCCGACGCTTCCCGCACTGTTGGACAAGCAACAATTTCTACTGGCAAATTTAAGTCAGCTACTAAGCGTTTAATAATTGCCAGTTGCTGACCATCCTTTTGACCAAAGTAGGCACGGTCAGGCTGTACCAAGTTGAAAAGTTTGGTCACAATCGTAGCGACACCCTGAAAGTGACCTTGCCGAGAACGACCACACAAGCCTGTTATCATAGCAGATGGGGGGATAACTTGTGTAACCTTTGATTCTTGTATACTCTTCTGAGGAACTGCCATTTCTTCCGGAGTTGGCGCAAAAATTGCATCGACCCCAGCTTGTTCACAAAGTTGTTGGTCTTGCTCTAAGGTGCGAGGGTAGCGTTGATAATCCTCGTTTGGACCAAATTGCAAGGGATTGACGAAAATACTCACAATCACCGTAGAATTTTCTTGCCGCGCCCGTTGAATTAAGCTTAAATGACCTTGGTGCAAATTCCCCATCGTTGGCACCAGACCGACTGCCGTCTGATACCAGCCAGTCATCTCATCTAGTCTCAGATCCTCAGTAACCGCAATTAGCTTGTTTTCTGAGCAGCGTTTAGTTAAATAGCAGCGTAAAGCTGCGACTGTTGTCAGCAGGCGCACAAAAATACCCCTAGTTCTTATCGATCCCTCCCCCGTTAGTTTATATCTGAAATAGAGGGAAGAGATGATTGAACTAGGGGAATTAAGTGATACGGAACTTGAATGGGGCATTGGGCATTGGGCATTGGGCATTGGGCATTGGGCATTGGGCATTG
>NZ_JAYGHD010000116.1:0-12036 GCF_034932245.1 Nostoc sp. UHCC 0251 | reverse complement strand
AGAGGGGGCAGAGGGAGCAGAGGGAGCAGGGGGGCAGAGGGGGCAGGGGGGCAGGGGAGAATAATTTTTAGCTGTAATTCAGGGAATTAGTATGAATTCTAACTGTTAACTCCTGCCTATTGCCTATTGCCTATTGCCTATTGCCTATTGCCTCTTGCCTCTTGCCTCCTGCCTCCTGCCTCCTAACTAATTGATTGCAAAGGTAATAATTTGGGACGGAGAGCGGAGGGATTGATGCCTGCTTTGTGTGCTACCAATACACCCACTGCTTCTAAATATGAGTTTACTTGTATAGATTTGATCCCCAAGGGTTGAGGAGGAACTTTTATCAGAGTTTTATTTTCTTCTACTGTAATTATTTGGCATCGTCTTTGGCTTAAACTCAGTAAGGCACTGCTACCACAAGCAGTTGCAGGTACGATCACAGCATCCACTTCATCTGCCCAAATATCTCCTTTCTCTGATGCAATCGTTCCTTTATCTATTATAAATTGTGGGGCACGACTTAATCCTACAAGCACGCACGGCAAAAAGGTATAACCTAATTCTTCGGCGGCGGAACGGGGTGATAAATCAGGTTGTGGAGGTTCGCTCAGAAGGGCGGGGGAATGGGCGCAAGGAATTTGAAAGGTTCGTACTAGCAAATGGCTAATTACGGCTTCTGCACCCGCTAAAGGATCAACGCCTTCACCCTGGCGATATTTTTGTACTGCTTCCTCATCCATATCATCGGGGAAACGGGCAACAACTGCGATCGCTTCTGCCCCCGCTTTTTTAATTAATATTTCGGCTGCCCGTAATAGACTATCCGGGTTGCCAATTGTTCCCCAACTAGCTCCCGATGCTGTAGTCCGTAATTCTACATTTAATGGTGCATCTGTAATTACATAATCTGTTAAAGTCAATCCTAGAGTTGCTCTGACTGCATCGGCTGCTTGTATATGTCGTAGCCGCAAATCTGGCTCAATGGCTTGGTCTAAAAGCAAACCTACTTTGTTACTGCGGACTGGACGCAAACCCCAGCATCCAGAAGCGAATTTGTCAAGTCCATAACCTTCAACATAGAAAGCATTTGGAAGATTCCAGTATAAACTTGCGCCATTAAGGACATTGGGGTGAGTAATTAGGCGATCGCAAACCTGTGCTATAACTTTGGCAACAGGTAAAGCATCTCCTGCATAACCCCCAATGGCAGCCCCAACGCCAGTTGGTACAATTAAGATAGCGGTGTATGGACGATTCATTTTAAGTTATTTCCCACTCTCTAGGGCTATTTCGTTCTAGACATAAACCATCCAGAAATAAAATTCGTTAAAACGGGCTATAACCTTTTCTCAGTCGTCTTGAGACGACTTTCGCTATTAGACTCAGAATTCATTCTGAGGCGGGCTAGATGAAAATGAAATAACCCTTGCCCACTATCAACTTTTAACTTCTAACTCAGCACTGGCTCAACGCCCCGCTATCGCTAACAGCACTCTTTGTCACCACAGCTTCAACTGTAGCTTTTTGTTTGTCAACGTCTACAGAAGTAACTGCCCAACGCAGAGGTTCGCCTTGTTTATTCAACTCTGTTTCAATGACTTGTAGTAACTCTGCGGGAGTTTCTTGTAAATCAATTTCTGCGATAATAAAATGAGTCGTCATCTTGGTAAATCTTGTTAATTTTTAGTTTAACAATACGGTTCAGTTAAGGGCTAGTTGTACAAAAATATGGTTTTTTTAGACGCGATAAATCGCCGTCTCTACAAGTGTTTTGATCTTAATATTAATTGTATTTTTTTATCGCTTTTTGAAATTTTCGTCAACAGTTATTCAGCTATCAATAATCATCCGATATACTGATAGCTGATCACTGATTATTTGCCTTTGCCAAATTGTAACTGATAAAGTACATCTTCCTTTTCCGTCTGAATTTTCAAATCAGAAAGGGGTTTGGCAATACAAAGCAATACGTAACCTTGCTTTTGCAAATCTGGACTAACGCCCATACCATCAGTTTGATCCACAGTTCCCTGGCTTATTTGACCGGCGCAAGTTGTGCAAACACCTGCATTGCAAGAACTCGGCAGTTCCAAACCAGCAGCATCGGCAACTGATAAGATCGTTTCATTTTCAGGAACTTGCAAGGTATGAATTTTGCCTTGGTGATCAATTTCTACGGTGTAAGTTTTGGGCATATACAAAAGAAGCGTGATGCAACGGACAAATGTATTAGTTTATCTGAATTAGTTGAAAATATCCAGATGTTACTATAAAAATTTAGGTAAAAGATTGATTATTATAGCAACTAATTCTGAACAGTTTTTAGATTAGTAACATTATTTACTATACAATACACAAATAAATTAGTTAAATTTGCTTACTATAAATAATATGCGCGATCGCGTTTCTTTAGAGACTGTATCTGTAAGTCTGCCTTTTGGCATTGGTTCCATGTCTTGGAAAGTTGATACCACACAAAAGAAGGCGGCTTGGTCGCTTTATGTGGAATTGGTGACGCGCATTGCTGTGCAACCATTGGAAGTTGACCAGGGTTTGGTACGAGAAGCGATGAATTCTCTTTATAGTTTATTTGGGACAACCCGCGAAGTTCTCAAAGCCGCCGGGCCAGATGTGGGTGCTTCTCGTGATTCTGTGGGGGGAATTGCCATTGCCGTGTTGAATAATGGGTTAAGGCCGTTTTTGGCTAAATGGCATCCGTTGTTGCAAGCGTGGGAAGCTAGACGACCTGTGGGGGTGAGTCCTAAGGAACATGAGCAGAGTTGGTCGGAGGAACCGAAGTTGCGAAGTGAGTTGGAAGTTTTGCGCGGTGGGTTGGAAGATTACGCTAAGGCGTTGGCAAAAATTGCCGGTGTGGAGGAGTAACTAATGGAAAAGTTTGATGTGTTTCTTTGCCACCATAGTAAGGATAAACCTGCGGTTATCGAAGTTGCCGAACAACTACAGCAACGTGGAATTGTACCGTGGTTGGATATTTGGCATTTACGACCTGGTTTTTCTTGGCAAGATTCTTTAGACGAACAGATAAACGAGATTCAAGCAGCAGCTGTTTTTGTAGGTAACTCAGGATTTGGCCCTTGGCAAGATCAAGAGATAAAAGCTTTTATACGAGCATTTGTCAATAGAAAATGTCCAGTTATTCCCGTACTTCTGCCAGATGCGCCACAAGAGCCACAACTACCTGTATTTCTCCAGGGTTTAACGTGGGTAGATTTTCGCCAGCAAAATCCTGACCCGATGGAACAGTTGATTTGGGGTATTACCTCGAAAAAGCCAGGAACAACACCCGTAATTCAACGTCAATCACCAACAATTCTGCCGAAGCGAGAATTTATCTTTATGGGAGATATTTCTCCTTCAAAACGCGACTTAGATGACCTCTCCTCAGAAAAAGGCATAAATTACACCACACTGCGCGACCTACTAGCAGCAAAAAAATGGAAGAAAGCTGATCAAGAAACATATCGGGTGATGATTCAGGCTGTAGGAAAAGAAGTTGGCTTCTACTTCACCTCAGACGAACTCTTAAATTTTCCTTGCACTGACTTACGCACAATTGACCGCTTATGGGTAAAATACAGCAATGGACATTTTGGCTTCAGCGTCCAGAAGAAAATTTACTTGAGCGTCGGCGGTTTTCCGAACAAGTATTACAAAGAAACCTGGGAAAAGTTTGGTGATCGCGTAGGATGGAGAGTGAATAGTAGTTGGATATACTATATATACGTTACTTTTGATATCTCTTCCCCTAAAGGACACCTCCCGAATAAGGTGGCTAGTAAGGCTGGTGGACACTTCTTGGATTGGTTTGGTGAGGTGTTTGTCTTAGGGAGGTTGTTGTGGGGTGCGGGTGGGATTTCTGGGATGGGTGGGGTCGTGCCTCTTCTCTCGCATCGAGACTTGTAAAGTGTAACATCTAAACCAATTCGCAATTACATTTTGTGATAGCGCCGCGTTAGCGAGTCCGCGTTCGCGTAGCGTAGAGAGCGTCTGGGGATTTAGACCCTAACACAAAACAAGCTGGTGAAACTTCCATCTTGAAATTTTTTCCAACTCTGCGATCGCTGTAAATCAACAATACACATTCTGCACAATGTTACAACATTAAGGCTTAAGGTTACAGCATTAAGCCTTAAGGTTACAACATTAAGCCTTAAAGTTACAGCATTAAGGCTTAAGGTTACAGCATTAAGGCTTAAAGTTACAGCATTAAGCCTTAAGGTTACAGCATTAAGCCAAAGAGCTAGAACATTAAGCCTTAAGATTACAACATTAAGCCTTAAAGTTACAGCGATCGCAGTTGACATAGAATACAGACCATTTGTAGGGGCACAGCAATGCTGTGCCCTATTGTCTGTTGCTTAAACATAATATTATTTTGCTGAAAATCAGCCTTTGATGATTAAATTCCGAGAAATCACGGACATAAATAAAAACTTTTACTAAAAAAAATGCGCTTTTTGCTGAACCAGAATCCAGGCTAATTGAGACAAAATAGCTCTGTAAAGCTTTTAAAAGTGTAAAAATATGGCTCGAAAAAAACGTAGTTCCCGGATTCTGGAAAAAGCTGAGTTTAGAGTTGCCGGGCTGAAAGCTATCGATCCAAAGATCAATTTTGATGATACTCACAACTTGCAAAACCTGACTCAATTAATAGACAATTTTCACAATATGCTTGATGAGTATAACGCTGCTATAGCTATGATTGACTCTTCTAGAAATAAGCTGGATGAGATGGAAAAAACCTTAAGTCAGGTTTCAGACAAAATGCTGACTGGGGTTGGTTTCAAGTACGGCAAAAATAGCAACGAATATGAACTTGCAGGCGGCGTTAGAGACAGCGAACGTATTCGTAAAAGCAGATTGACACGCTTGAAATCTAACACAGATAAAACATCAGATGAAAATGCTCTAACCGCCACGCCCTAACGGGAAGTCAAAAGTCAAAAGGCTTATATAATCTGCTTTTAACTGTAAAAATTAAAAGTGTCCACCAGATCCCCGACTTCTCAAAGAAGTCGGGGATCTATTTCATCACGAATGATTCAGGAATGCTATATAATAAGACTTTGCATTAACCTAGAACTTCCGAAATATTAAAATTGAATGACCCGTTTTATCCATGATAAATTTGCCAAAGACTATCTAGAAGAACTATTAAAAGATTACGGAGAAGTCAAGGCATCAGAAAAAGTATCAGGAGAGATTAAAGAAATAGATGTTTTATTCACTCCTGTCAAACAGCAAAGCTCTAATATACAAATACTGGGTTTGCTAGGAAGATTTGCCCAACAGCCTGCGATAATAGAACCATACCGCAACCCAGCTTCTACCGATGAAATCTGCGACTGTATTCTCAAATTATTAGAAATCAAGGCTCTGCTACGACGAGAAGCTAAAGCCAATAAAACCAAACTTCAGGACTCCGAAATTCCCAAATTGTGGGTTCTTACACCTACCATATCTGAAACTAGATTATCTAGCTTCGGAACTATGCAAAAAGCAGGTTGGTTGTCAGGAGTGCATTTTCTGCCAGATGCCTTGCGGACAGCAATTATAGCGATACACCAACTACCCCAAACACCAGAAACATTATGGTTGAGGCTTTTAGGTAGGGGAAGTGTGCAGTCACAAGCGATTATCGAGTTGCAAGCGTTACCATTAGATCATCCATACCAGAAAGCAACTCTCGAATTAGTTTACAACTTGCGCGAAAACTTGAGAGTAAACCAAGAATTAGAAGCAGATGATAGGGAGTTAATTATGCGACTAGAACCACTTTATCAAAGAAACAGAGAACAAGCCAAAGAAGAGGGAAGGCGAGAGGGCAGGCAAGAAGGAAGGCAAGAGGGCAGGCAAGAAGGGAAACAAGACTTAATACTGCGTCTACTAAATCGCCGTATTGGTGAAATTGATACGTCATTAATTGAGCAAATTCAAGGTTTATCCATTGAACAATTAGAGAATTTAGGAGAGGCATTACTAGATTTTTCTAGTGTTGCTGATTTAGAAACTTGGTTAAACCAACATTAAACAATTCGCAATTCGCAATTCGCAATGACGCTCGCGAACTCGCTACCGCTACGCTAACGCAATTACGTTTTGTGATAGCGAAGCGTTAGCGAGTTTTCGAGCGTCTGGGGATTTAGACCCCAACACAAAACAAGCTTTGGCATTGGGGATGGGGTTTTAAACCCCTTTTAGTAGGATCAATCTAATTTATTATTACTACACTTGGCGACTAGAAGTAGCGGCTATACAGACTTGTGTTGAGCGAAGTCGAAATACGAAACCCACCTACGTGGGTTAAAAATTCTTGATTTACTCTTAGTCCACGGAGGTGGACTTTGTTTGTGTAGTAGCGAATTCTATTCGCCTCATACTTTCAAACTTTCAGTATAAAAAAAGTTGCTAATAACCGATTACCAGTAAGGCTTTCATCATAAAAGTGAGCTAGACTTTTATAGCCAAGTATTGACTAAAAATATTTCATAATTAAAGATAGAACATCCCAATGGAGAACATAAAAATGCTAGAACAATATCGTAAACACGTTGCCGAAAGAGCAGCACTCGGTATTCCTCCTTTACCATTGGATGCGAAGCAAACCTCAGAATTATGTGAATTACTGAAAAATCCGCCAAAGGGTCAAGAGGAGATATTATTACATTTATTGAGCGATCGCGTTTCTCCTGGTGTTGATCCAGCAGCTTATGTCAAAGCTGGATTTCTCACCGCGATCGCCAAAAATGAAATCACCAGTCCCTTGGTTTCGCGCATAGAAGCGGTACAATTGTTAGGGACAATGGTAGGTGGTTACAATGTGCAATCTTTAATTGATTTGCTGCAATGGCTCACCGTATCCGTCTCAGACTCATCTGAAACACCTTTAGTAATGGGTGGACAAGGAAAGGAACCCATTTCCGCCTACGCCGCCAACGCCTTAAGCAAAATCCTCTTGGTGTATGACGCTTACCACGATGTTTTAGAGTTATCTAAAACCAATCCTTTCGCCAAACGGGTGGTTGACTCTTGGGCGGAAGCTGAATGGTTTACCATGCGCCCCACAGTCCCAGAAGCGATTACTGTCACCGTTTTTAAAGTTCCTGGCGAAACCAATACCGACGACTTATCACCCGCCCAAAGCGCCACAACTCGCCCAGATATTCCCTTACACGCCTTGGTGATGTTAGAGTCACGGCAACCGGGAAGCTTGGCAACCATTGCCGAACTGAAGAAAAAAGGACATCCTGTAGCTTACGTGGGAGATGTAGTTGGTACAGGTTCCTCGCGTAAATCTGCAATTAACTCGGTGTTGTGGCACATGGGAAATGATATACCTTTTGTGCCAAACAAACGCGCTGGGGGTTATGTTTTAGGTGGTGCGATCGCGCCAATTTTCTTTAACACAGCAGAAGATGCCGGTGCTTTGCCTATTCAGTGCGATGTCACCAAACTCGAAACCGGGATGGTAATTACCATCCATCCCTACAAAGGCGAAATCACCAACGAAGCAGGCGAAGTCGTTTCCACCTTTGCCCTCAAACCTGACACCATCCTCGATGAAGTCCGCGCAGGTGGACGCATCCCCCTACTTATTGGACGTACCCTCACCGATAAAACTCGTCTTGCACTTGGTTTAGAACACAGCACCGTTTTCACCCGTCCCCAGCAAGCCTTTGATACAGGCAAAGGCTACAGCCTAGCACAGAAAATGGTAGGTAAAGCTTGCGGATTACCTGGTGTGCGTCCCGGCACATCTTGCGAACCCATCATTACTACCGTTGGTTCTCAAGATACCACAGGCCCCATGACCCGCGACGAATTGAAAGAACTCGCCTGTCTTGGTTTCAGTGCAGACTTAGTAATCCAAAGTTTCTGCCACACAGCAGCTTATCCCAAACCAGTAGACATCCAAACCCATCACGAACTCCCCGACTTCTTTGCTTCTCGTGGCGGTGTCGCCCTCCGTCCCGGTGATGGTATTATCCACTCTTGGTTAAACCGGATGCTGCTACCCGACACCGTGGGAACTGGCGGCGACTCTCACACCCGCTTCCCCTTGGGTATTTCCTTCCCCGCCGGTTCTGGATTAGTGGCCTTTGCAGCCGCCTTGGGTGTGATGCCTTTAGATATGCCAGAGTCAGTTTTGGTAAGATTCAAGGGTGAATTGCAACCAGGTATCACCCTGCGCGATGTCGTGAATGCCATACCCTACGTGGCAATTGAAAAAGGTTTGCTGACAGCAGAGAAGCAGAACAAGAAAAACGTCTTCTCCGGACGAATTCTGGAAATAGAAGGTTTGCCAGATTTAAAAGTTGAACAAGCCTTTGAACTCACCGATGCTAGCGCCGAACGTTCTTGTGCCGGATGCACAATTAAGCTGAGTGTAGAGACAGTTTCTGAATATCTGCGTTCTAACATAGCGCTGTTGAAAAATATGATAGCACGGGGCTATCAAGATGCGCGTACCATGCTGCGCCGTGTGGCAAAGATGGAAGAATGGTTAGCAAATCCCGTGTTATTAGAAGGCGATGCCGATGCAGAGTATGCCGAAATAATTGAAATTGATTTAAACGAAATCAAAGAACCAATTGTTGCTGCTCCCAATGACCCCGATAATGTTAAATTATTATCGGAAGTTGCTAATGATCCAGTGCAAGAAGTATTCGTCGGTTCTTGTATGACGAATATCGGTCATTATCGAGCAACAGCAAAAGTTTTGGAAGGCGCAGGTGAAGTGAAAACTCGTCTGTGGATAGCACCACCAACGCGCATGGATGAACACCAATTAAAAGAAGAAGGTGTATACAGCGTTTTTGGGGCTGCGGGTGCGCGAACAGAAATGCCAGGGTGCAGTTTGTGTATGGGTAATCAGGCGCGAGTTGCTGATGGCACAACAGTATTTTCTACCTCTACCCGCAACTTCAATAATCGCATGGGTAAAGATGCGCGAGTGTATCTTGGTTCAGCAGAATTAGCCGCAGTTTGTGCGCTGCTGGGACGGCTTCCAACAGTGCAGGAATACTTGGAGATTGTGGCGAGTAGAATTCATCCTTTTGCCGATGATTTGTATCGATATTTGAACTTTGATCAAATCGTCGGTTTTGAGGATGAAGGGCGCGTGATTGCGTTGGAAGATATGCCGAGGCTTGAGGATATTTTGGGTATGCCAGCTAGTAGTTTGCGTTAGTAGATAATTAAAGTAGGGTGGGTATTGCCCACCTCACTCCACAATTTCAATAGGTGAATATCAATGGAATTTTACACAGTAGTACTCAAGCAAAGCGCTGGTTATTGGGTTGCTTTGTGTTTAGAAAATGGAATTGTAGGACAGGGCACTATTCAAGAAGATGCTATTAGTAAGCTAAAAGAAGCTATTGAATCTTTTGAAATTGTTTATGAGTCTGAAAGTAATATTTATAAATCTCCCATTTCAATAGATGAACTACATGAATTTTTATTTGTTGAAGAAAAAGAACAAGATTCAGAGATATATGAATTAAGGAAGGTTTATGCCTAAAAATATACCTTCCCTGAAACCAAAGGAGTTAATTAAGCTTTTAGAACAAGCAGGTTGCACATTTTATAGAGAAGGAAAAGGCGACCATTGTTTATATACTCGTGAAGTTGATGGTAAAAGAAGAGTAGTTCCTATAGATATGGGTGCAAGAGAAATGTCTCCTGGTTATGTTTTGCGTATTTTTCGACAGTTTGGTTTTACTGATGAGGAAGTTGAGAGTCTGTTAAGATAGATAATGTTTCAGTATTTATACCATTTTTAACAGTATAAAAATATAATAATTTGTATATAGATTATTATATTTAAAAACTTTCATGCCTTACCTAAAATCAAAACATTTAACAACCAACTCGAAAAACTGGAATGAGGATTCAGACAAAGCGAATCGTAAATTAATCTACATTGGCGGAGAAATCCGCTTTCAGTCTGAACAATATTTAGAAGATTATATTGAAGCTTATTTTGACACAATATTCCCAGAATTGGTTTTAATTAAACGTCAGCATAGTCTCAAAATGCAGCGTTGTGATTTACTATGCTGTAGCAAATTACATAAACAAGCAGTTATTATTGAATTAAAAAATGAAGAAGATAGAGGATTAGTATCTCAGCTAATGAGATATCGAAAAATCATTTCCCAAAATCAATCTTTTGCCGAAAAAATCGATTACTCATTACCTATCAAACTAATTGCTATTGCTCCTACTTTTCATGAAGACAACTACACAGACAAAGAAGCATCAAAATTTGAAAATGATATATCTTTTTGGAAATTCCATGTCGAATATGATACAACAGGTACTAAATTCCAATTAGAAGGTAAGAGTTATGATGTTCTTTACCCTGTGTTTGGCTTACCTTGGAGCTTGCAAAATGAAGTTATACAAAATACAGTCTTACCAGCTTTTACTCATAACTTTAAAAGCAACTTGCCTGTAGATACTCATCAAAGTTTTAGAATCATTAGAGAGCTTTTTATGGCTCAACCAAAGATGAAGGAAATGGTTAGCCCTACTTATAGAAAAATATTATATGGTACTGGTGAAGGAGAAAATTATAAGAAACTAGCTGAGATAACTAATACAAGTAAAGGAATATGGTTATTTCTTTGGTTGCCAACTAAAGTGAAAACTAAAATCAAAATTCCAGTAGCACGATTTGGTTTCGTATTAACTGCAAATAACAGCCATTTTGCTCAAGATTCTGTTGTTGAATGGTTGGTGTGTACTAAGACTACCGTGAATATTGAAGACAAACCTAACAATAAGATTTGTTTATCATTTGATAGACATGGTATGGCAAAATGGACTAGGGCAAATATGTATTTATGTCAAGCAGGTGGTATAAATACTTTAGATTTATTCATCTATCTCTTGAAAGGTGCTACCCGTCCTTTTGATGATTCTATTTGGGAATGGTGGAGGTCACAGGAAAAAAATACTCCTACTAATTTGGGATGGTATATTGATTTAGCTATTAAAACTTGGAACTATAGGATTAAATAAACAATATAAAATAAACAATCTATTGATTTAATAGATGTCATTTTAAGTCAAGCTTTAGAAGTACAAAGATAACAATGTCTTCACCAATTGATCATTATATCAGCGCGATCGCACCTTCGTACTTCGCACACAGACCTAACCCCCCAACCCCCTTCCCTACGAGGGAAGGGGGAGAGGTCAATCATAAAAAATAAACACCTATTTTTATACTTCATAAATGAATAATTCAACACCCGAAGAACCCTATCCATTGATAAAAGAGGGAACTCGCAATATTGTAATTGGATACAAAGCAGACTTAGTTAAAGTGCAACGTGCCAAAGAACTTCGTCAGCAAATGACACCAGAAGAAAAAATCCTTTGGCAACATCTCCGTGCTAATCGCCTGAATGGTTTGCACTTTCGCCGTCAGCAGATTATCAATGGCTTTATTGCAGATTTCTACTGTCACGCAACTGCATTAGTGATAGAAGTAGATGGCAAAATTCATGAACAACAAGCCGAATATGATGCAGAACGGGACAAAGTTTTGTCAGCTAGAGGACTGCGTTTGTTGCGAATTAAAAATGAAGAAGTGAGACACGAACTTGATAAAGTCTTGATGCGTATTTCCACAGCTTGTTTTCAACAGACCTAAATCCCCAACCCCTTCCCTGCAAGGGAAGGGGGAGAAATCTGGCTCCCCTCTCCGCTTCGGAGAGGGGTTGGGGGAGAGGTCAATCCATGCGATCGCAATAAACTGTTAAAATCTAATTGCCTGATACCAAAATTTTCACAGGTGAACACCGATGGATTTTTACACATAGGAGTTATTAAAATGCTTGAAGTCCACAAAAATTATGTTCTCGACGAAAACCAACAACCTATTGCTGTACAAATTCCTATCGCTGAATTTGAAAAGATTGAAGAAATTCTTGAGGATTATGGTTTAGCAAAACTTATAGAGGAAGTAAGTAAGTAGGCATGAAAAAACCAAACTATGTGAAGATAAGTAAATACGGAGAA
>NZ_JAYGHD010000115.1:8878-12234 GCF_034932245.1 Nostoc sp. UHCC 0251 | reverse complement strand
AAGGTGATGTCTCTGTTTTTCTTTCCTCTATTACTACTAGCTAGGCAGTTACGAATTCACTGTAAATTAAGAAGGAACTAAGTTTATGAAAAAAACAGTTATTCTAAATGTCGTAGGATTAACGCCCAATTTACTAGGAGAAAATACACCGTTTTTATCTTCTTGGGCTGCGAAGGGGCAGGTAGCTTCTATAGGAAAAGTGTTACCTGCTGTGACTTGTTCAGTTCAGGCTACTTATTTAACAGGAAAATTGCCTGATGAACATGGAATTGTCGCTAATGGTTGGTACTTCCGTGATGAATGTGAAGTGAAGTTTTGGCGACAATCTAATAAACTTGTTCAGGCTCCCAAAATTTGGGAAATAGCTAAATCAATCGACCCCAATTTCACTTGTGCCAACCTTTTTTGGTGGTACAACATGTACTCTACAGCAGATTATGCGATTACACCGCGTCCGATGTATCCCGCAGATGGGAGAAAATTACCTGATATTTATACCCATCCTAGTGATGTGCGATCGCAAATTCAATCTGATTTAGGAAACTTCCCTTTATTCGATTTTTGGGGGCCAAAAACTACCATTAGTTCTAGTCAATGGATCGCCAATTCTGCTAAATGGATTGAGGAACGCTACAGCCCTACATTATCACTAGTTTATTTACCACATTTAGATTACTGTCTGCAAAAATTTGGTAACAATCAAACAGAGATTCAAGCAGATTTGCAAGAAATTGATGCTGTTTGTGGCGATTTAATTAAATATTTTGAAGCACGCAACACTCAAGTAATTATTCTTTCTGAGTATGGCATTACCCCAGTTTCTAAAGCTGTAGATTTAAACCGCGTACTACGGGAAAATGGTTTAATTGCTGTGCGAGAAGAATTAGGGCGAGAACTGCTCGATTTTGGTGCTAGCATTGCCTTTGCCGTTGCCGATCACCAAATCGCTCATGTATATGTAAATGATCCGGCGTATATCCCGAAAGTGCGATCGCTTTTAGAAGCGACTGAAGGCGTAGCGCAGGTATTGGATGAAGAGGGTAAACAAGCCTACCATCTCGATCATCCTAGATCGGGGGAGTTGGTAGCGATCGCACAATCTGACGCTTGGTTTACCTATTATTATTGGCTCGATGATGCGAAAGCGCCTGATTTTGCTAGAACTGTAGATATCCACCGCAAACCTGGTTACGATCCTGTAGAACTTTTCCTCGATCCGCAGATTACATTTCCTCAAGGAAAAATTGCTCTCAAGTTACTTAAAAAACAACTGGGTTTCCGCTACTTAATGGATGTGATTCCTCTGGATGCTTCTCTGGTGCGTGGTTCTCACGGTAATATCACCACTTCTCCAGATGAAGGGCCTCTATTTATCACCCATCAAACTCATTTAGTTAATGAACATCAAATTGAGGCGACAGATGTTTGCTCGTTGATTCTCAAACATTTAAATACCTGAAAGGCAGCATAGAGGCTGTATATTGCCTCTATATCCTCCCAAAATACAAAAAAATTTATGGTAATTCATAATCATATCGAGTATGATTTATATATAAACTCGTTATGACTATGAATTAGATTGTTCTATCAGTAGGCAACTGTCAATCTACTGTGGGCAATCTGAGTAACTTACATGGAGAGCTTCTTTACGCATGACTGAACCCCAAAACTTGACAACTGCTGATGGTATTCCAGTTAGCGATAACCAGAACTCACTCACGGCTGGAGCGCGTGGCCCTGTATTAATGCAGGATTTCCACCTTATAGAAAAGCTGGCTCATTTCAACAGAGAACGTATTCCTGAGCGCGTTGTCCACGCTAAAGGTGCGGCTGCTCATGGTACTTTGACTATTACCAATGACATCACCCGCTACAGTAAAGCCAAACTTTTTTCTGAAATTGGCAAGAAAACGGAACTTCTCTTGCGTTTCTCTACAGTCGGAGGAGAAAAAGGTTCAGCAGATGCCGAACGCGATCCTAGAGGTTTTTCCCTCAAGTTTTATACTGAGGAGGGTAACTGGGATCTTGTAGGTAACAATACCCCTATTTTCTTCATCCGCGACCCTTTGAAGTTTCCTGATTTTATCCATACCCAAAAGCGCAATCCTCAAACCAATTGCAAAGACCAGAATGCAAAGTGGGATTTTTGGTCACTCAGTCCAGAATCGCTTCACCAGGTGACGATCCTGTTTTCAGATCGGGGAATTCCCAAAACCCATCGCCACATGGATGGTTTTGGTAGCCACACCTTTAGTTTAATTAATGCCGAAGGCGATCGCGTTTGGTGTAAATTTCACTTTAAGACTCTGCAAGGGCATCAAACTTTGACAGAGGAAGAATCCGCTAAGATTAAGGGTGAAGATCCCGATCATGCGACTCATGATTTATTTGAAGCGATCGCTAAAAAAGATTATCCTAAGTGGCGGATGTGTATTCAGGTGATGACCGAGGAGCAAGCGGAAAAACATCCTGATAATCCTTTTGACTTGACCAAAGTTTGGAAACAAGGGGAATATCCTTTAATTGAAGTCGGGATATTAGAGCTTAATCGGAACCCTGAGAATTATTTTGCCGAAGTTGAGCAAGCCGCTTTTAGCCCTAGTGCAGTGGTTCCTGGCGTTAGTTTCTCTCCAGACAAAATGCTGCAAGCTCGAATTTTTTCTTACCCAGATGCTCAACGGTATCGTTTGGGTGGTAACTATCAGCAACTACCTGTTAACCAGCCCAAATGTCCAGTGATGCATTATCAGCGAGATGGCTTTATGGCATCGGGGAACAACGGCGGTAGCGTTCCTAACTATGAACCGAATAGTGCTGAGGGTACGCCTAAAGAAAATCCAGCTTATGCAGAACCACCTAGTCATTTGGGCGATGTCACAGTCGATCGTTACAGTCATCGTGAAGGAAATGACGATTACACCCAGGCAGGTAATCTGTATCGGTTACTAAATCCTGAACAGCAGCAGCGTCTTGCTAAAAATATTGTCGGTAGTCTCTCTCAAGCAAGGGAAGACATCCAAATGCGTCAACTTTGCCACTTCTTCCGAGCAGATATTTCTTATGGTCGTCGTGTAGCTGAAGGATTGGGCATTTCAATTGATCCATCAATGCTGGGTGCTACTGCTCAACCTGTAGGTAACTGGTAGCCTTATCCAATTTTGTGGGGTGTGTTATGCCGTAGGCTAACGCACCGAAAACCTGGATGCTGAGTTACGTACTTAAGCTAGATTCAAATCCCCGACTTCTTCAAGAAGTCGGGGATTTGATCAATCAAAACAGACTCTTTAATGGAGTTCAAAGACTCATTAATGGAGCTAAAAGACTCTTTAATGGAGTTCAAAGACTCATTAATGGAG